>QIFJ01000154.1 GCA_003229755.1 Pseudomonadota bacterium | reverse complement strand
AGCGTCTGGAGCAGTAAGTAATGTGGGGTCCACCTCTACAATGAACAGGAACGAATACTAAAGGCAGACAGTCAATTTGCAACAGAACCGGGCAATTATATCTGTTGCTAACACTGGAGGAAAATCATGGGCAGTAAAATTTTCCAGAAACGTACCGAGAAACTACTGGACCAGGCTGGTATTCGGATCAACGGCGACCAACCCTGGGATATACAGATCTATAACGAGAAGACATACAGCAGGGTTATTGGCCAAGGTACCCTCGGGCTGGGCGAATCCTACATGGACGGGTGGTGGGACAGTGATGCCCTGGATGAGTTTTTCAGCCGGGCCTTAAGAGCTCGGCTGGAGGAAAGGGTTGCGTCGAAGGGGGCGGTCACTATCTCCCTCAAGGCAAAATTTTTCAATCTCCAGACCCATAGGCGAGCCTTCAAGGCGGGACAGCACCACTACGACATCGGCAACGACCTCTTCGAACGCATGCTTGACAAGCGGATGATCTACAGCTGCGCCTATTGGAAGGATGCTGAAACCCTGGACCAGGCACAGGAGAACAAGTTGGATCTTATCTGCCGTAAGTTGGGCCTGGAACCTGGCATGAGGGTTCTTGACGTCGGCTGCGGCTGGGGGGGGACGGCGAAATTTCTCGCAGAACGCTACAACGTCGAGGTTACAGGAGTGACAGTATCCAGGGCGCAGACCGCTTTTGCAGAAGAGACCTGCCAGGGTCTGCCGGTTCAGATCCGTCTTCAGGATTATCGGACAATCGAAGGGGAGTTTGACCGCATCCTGTCCGTCGGTATGTTTGAGCACGTCGGTGTCAAGAATTACCGGACCTACATGGAGAAGATAGCCAGCCTCCTCAAAGAGGATGGGCTCTTCCTGTTACACACCATCGGCGGGAACCGCTCGGGGACCACAATAGACCCGTGGATCCACCGTTACATCTTCCCTAACGGCATCCTCCCCTCGCCACGTCAGATCACGGAGGCGGCAGAGGGGGTTTTGGTGTTGGAGGATTGGGAGAGCTTCGGGCAGTATTATGACAGGACCCTCATGTGCTGGTACGATAATTTCGAGGAGTCGTGGCCTGTCCTTAAAAACCGCTATGATGAGCGTTTCTACAGGATGTGGACATATTATCTCCTCAGTTCCGCAGCCGGTTTCCGGGCCAGGCGGACTCAACTCTGGCAGATCGTGCTGTCGAAGGGTAGAACCCCGGGTGGCTACACGGCGCCGAGGTGAATAGATTTCACATTAAATGTAGGCTGAAGGCCGGGTTTTTGGGTGTAATCACTCGCCTTCGCAACCCCCTTGAGCTTCGCTTCGCTCCGCATTTTACGATGTTTCTCGCAATGACTGAAACATACACGTTGGTCGTTGGTCATTGGACTTTGGTCGCACCATACCCCTATGGTAAGGTAAAGTAACAGCAAAACGTCTTGACGCTATAACGGTATAACGTTATACTTTTATCATGAGCGCAAAGACGAAAAGGGCGACTATATATATGGATCCCGAGCTTCACAGGGTTCTCAGGTTGAAGGCCGCTGAGGTGGAAAGATCCATATCCGATCTGGTTAACGATGCCGTCAGGCAGAGCCTGTTCGAAGATGCCGAGGATCTTGCTGAGTTTGAACTCAGGACAGCCGAGGCAAGCCTGGAATTCGAAGAGGTTTTAAAGGACCTCAAGGCCCGTGGCAAGTTATAGGATATCTATCAAGACATCTGCAGTCGGGGAACTGGAAGGTATTCCCGATAGTAACCGTTCCCGTATCATATACCTGATCCAGGGTCTTGCCGAAGATCCAAGGCCTGCAGGCTGTGAAAAGCTGTCCGGTCACGATAAATATCGCCTCAGGCAGGGCAGGTACAGCATTCTTTACCGAATAAATGGTGATGAAGTTATCCTCACCGGTGCCGTTTCCAGGCACTAGACAGCGAATAGTCACTCCAAAACAATTGACAAAATGCACATTTTAATGTACATGATCATGTACATATAAGTGTGGAGGTGTATTATGGCAAAAACGCTGTCCATGGTTGAGGCACGGAAGAAGCTGACTTCGCTGCCGGAGGAGTTCGCCCGGAAAGAGGAACTCGATGCAGTAGCGATTACGAGACGCGGAAAGCCTGTTTTAGCCGTCATGCCCTGGGAACTTTATGAGTCTATAATTGAAACTCTTGATGTTATGGGCGATGAGGAACTGACATCTGTTCTTCGTGAGAGCATAGCTCAATACAAAAGAGGAGAGACAATTTCATGGGAAAAGGCAAAGGAGGACCTTGACCTTTGACCTGGCAGGTGGTGGTTACACCCAAAGCCCTTGAGATGATCCAGGGAATATCCGACCGGAGGATAAGAAGACAGGTTTCGGAGGCAATTTCCGCTCTTTCAGAGGACCCTGACATAAAGGGAAAGGCACTCATCGGAGAACTAACCGGTTTCCGGGGAATTCGAGCAGCAGGTAAGCGGTACCGTGTGATCTACCGGGTTGAGAAGGTAAAGGTTTTGGTTGTGGTAGTTGCTGTTGGTCTGAGAAAAGAGGGGAGCAGAAAGGACGTTTACTCACTGGCCAGCAAGCTTTTCCGCCAGCGCCTTTTGTCTGAGTAACTGTAATTATGGGGTCGGAGCTCAGATTCTCAGGTTTTATTTCAGAGACTCAATCGAAAAAACCTGAGAATCTGAGCTCCGACCCCGTTTTTAAAACTTTATCTTGATTACTCTCCCTGTGACCGTGTAATCTTGCTCGTAACGTATAGCAGGTAGTACTTAAGATTATTCTGGAGGTTATCCATGAGAAGTTCTGTCAAAGAATCTAAAACCAGGAGTTTTTTCAAGGAATCCGATATCAAGATCTATGGGACTATAAATCTGTGGTGTGATGAATGCGGCATAAAGATCGAAGGGGACCCCTACCAGACCAGCTTCTGCGGTATATGCGTCTGTTTTGAACCGGTGGATTTCTGTTCCAAAGTGTGCTGGGACAACTCAGATATGTACAATACTGATAACT
>QIFJ01000227.1 GCA_003229755.1 Pseudomonadota bacterium | reverse complement strand
ATATCTCCGAATGGAGAATGATAAGGAGCGCTGATTCATATGCCTCAACGGGCAGATTATCCAGCATTTTCCGGGCAAGGGTTGTCTTGCCAGTCCCAATATCGCCTACAACAACCGCCAGGCCCTTCATGGTTTCGGCAACGTACATCATCCTGGTCAGTGCTTTTGCATGCTGGGCACTGTTGTAGTAGAAACGCTCGTTTGGAGCGTTGCCGAAAGGCTCGGTTTTCAGACCAAAAAAATCAAGATAACTCAAATTTCACCTCGCTAGATATAGGAGATCCTGTCCTTCTTTCCTTTTTTGGCAGACTTACCCACCTCATCCCGTATGCCCTCCTCTTCCCTCGCCATATCTTCAACCTCTTTTATGAGGTCGTCAAGCATCCCATCCAGGGCAGCGGATCCAGCATCAGGCGCCGCGGCCGGTTTTATCTCATCACTGCTCATAAGCTCCCTTACTCTCTCAACGTCACCGTTAATATTCTCAAAGGACGGATCAAGGCCTTTAACCTCTTCATAAGATTCAAGAGCAAGGTCGAAATCTTTCTGTCTCTCCCTGACTTGACCCAACTGGAAGTGCAAACCCGAGAGGTTCTTTTCGCCAGCCGAATCCAGCGCTGTTTTCAGAGCATCCACCGCTGAATCGTAATCCTGCTTTTCAACGAAGCACATCGCGGTCAGGCTCAGGCTGTCCAACAGATGGTCGGTGTCCCGGGAGGCTACTTCGAATTCCCTTATCGCGTCATCGTAAAGGCCCATTTCCTTGTAGGCGATCCCGAGATTATAGTGAGTTTCGTATTCCCCTTCGCCAAGTGTTTCGGCGATACCCTTCTTGAACTGGTCGAAGATCTCCTCAAAGGTAACCGGCCCTTCTTTTGCCGGAACGGGTTCTGTATCATCTCCCAGCTCATCCGCAAGCTCTATCCGTAATTCCTCAGCAAGATCAAGAAAATCATCGACATCTGGCACTGAGTCCTCAACGGTCAGCTTGCTTTTAACCCCAGTGAAGGGGCCGTCATCCTCGTGGATCTGAGGACTCGCGGACGTTTCCTGAGGCGGTGGAGGAGCTTCTGCTTCAGGGGCGGCTGGATGATCCCCGCGGAGATTAATAATCCCGTTACTGGCCGCTTTATGACCAGGGGATTTTTCCACGACCTCGCTATAGATTCTCAGAGCCTCATCCTCCAGACCCTGGGAGAGGTAAAACTCCGCCTCCTCAAGTTCCTCGGCAAAGGGATCGGCGCTCTCAGGCTGTTTTTCCGCCTCAGCTACTACCGGAGCCTGGATGTCGGCGGTCACTATAGTGTCCGGGAAGCGGGACGCAAGCTCTTCAATAGCGTTATCATCGGGAGCAATACCCTTAAGCCTGACAAAAACGGTTCTTGCCCTGTCGGATTCACCCTCTTCCAAGAGGACGTTTACCAGGGTTATGCCTGTCTCTATGGATTCTGCAGGTGTTTCTTCGCAGAGCACATCGAACATTGCTTCAAGGACCCCTGTGTGCTGTGGATAGTCGGTAATTAACGATTCAAGGATCTGAACGGCTTTATCGTTCAACCCGTAACGCTTGTATACGTTTGCCTCCACCAGGAGGTCATCTATGGACACCTCCTTTTCAGGGACTTGTGTATCGGCAACAGCCTCTTGTGTTTCCAGGGATATTTCCTCTGCGTCGGACTCTACGCTCTCAACCTCATCCGACTCGGTAAGGGGCGTAATGTCCATATCTCCCAGTTCAGGTAGCGCAGCAAGATCCTCCAGGGCTTCTTCGGCTTCTGGTTCCTCCTCCTCTGTATAATCAACCTCGATAGTTTCAAAGACGATCTCAGGCATTTCATCATCATCGATCTCCGACACCTCGGGAGCGGTAAGAATATCCAGCTCCTCACCGATCGCCTCTACATCCACGATCTCTATGGCTTCTGAAAGTTCACCATCCGGGAGAGCTTCTGTCTCCAGTCCCTCGCTGAAGGAGGCCAGTTCCTGGACCTCCTGTTCATCATCTGCCTCTAATAATTCAGCCGGATCCTGCTCCATCAGGCCCTTGATGTCATCGCGAGCCAGAAACGCTTCGGCCTCTTCATTTCCAGGATCCAGCTCCAGAAGCTGAGTGTAAGCTTCCGCAGCGCCTGCCAGATCGCCCTTTTCCGCCAGAGTATTTCCCAGGGTCTGCGTGAGCTCGACCTGGCTGTCCCTGTCCCGACGAGCGTCTGAAACAGAGATCAACCCCTTGAGCGCTCTCTCATCGGCAGGCACGGCCTTCTTTATCTGACGATAGAAAGCCTCGGCCTCACCAAGCTCCCCGCTTCTCAGATGATTCTGCGCGACGAACAGGTATTCACGCAGGACGCCCTCCAGCTCTCCGGTTTCCAGGAAAAGCTCCAGGGAGCGGCCTGTCATCTGCTCTCCGCCCTCCGGATCATCCAGCCTGAAGAGAATGCGCCCCAGAAGCAGAACCATCCTGGGATCATCAGGCTCCATCTTCAGGATCGCGACTATCTCTTCCTTTGCCTCATCGAAGTGGCCGCTTTCAAGATAGTGGGCACATAGCTCCTTGCGGACAGCTATATTTTCAGGGTTCATAGCTATGATCTTTTCAAACAGCGCTGAAGCCCTGTCATGAAATCCTCTTTTACTCAGAGTCGATGCCGCCTGCGCAAAGGCCTCTGCCGCATCCTGCTTCTTCCCCATCCTGGCCATGGTTTCGCCAAGGCGCACCTGGAAACCCAGGTTCTCAGGGTCAAGTTCCGTCATCAGCTTGAGCACCTCTACCTGTTTATCTTCGTCCGCTTTTTCCTCATAGTGCTCAAACATATGCTGCAGCTGTGAGATCGCCTCGCTCTCAAGTCCCTGACTCTTGTACAGCTCTGCCAGTTTCTGGTAAGCATCCAGGTATTCCGGATTCAAACGGAGAATGGTTTTGTAGACGGCAATTGCTTTGGGAGTAAAATCATCACGTATGTAAACGGAGGCCACCTTCTCGTACTGTTCGATGGCGATCTTTTTTCTTCCCGCTCTCGCAAGCAGATCAGCAT
>QIFJ01000243.1 GCA_003229755.1 Pseudomonadota bacterium | reverse complement strand
GTATTCAAGTTCAAGGGAAAGGGTATAAAGAGCCTCCATGGGTCGCGCCGTGGCGACCAGTACGTGCAGGTTGTGGTTGTGATCCCCAGCAGCCTGACCAGAAAACAGAAAGATCTTCTCGCTGAGTTTGAGGCAGAATCAAAGAGCGCCTCCTACAAGCCGGTAAATGAATTTTCCAGAAAACTTAAAAAACATCCGCCGGCAATGACTGGAAAAGAACAAGGTTCATCTCCCGATTAGTCGGTGGGATTTTGGACGTTGGATCTTGGATCATCACGTGGGGCCTGGGTCATGGGTCCTGGGACCGAAACCGGACTCCGGCATAAGCCGGCCGCTTTCTTGTCTTTGCCCACGGAGGGGAAGACTGCATGGCGAACAACAGGATCGATGACTATGTCGGGCCGCAGGGTCATGGGGATATCAAACCCGGTAGAGAGAACAGAGCTCAGATAAAAATAGGATGGAAGATCACCTCTCTCGTTACGATCGTTTTCATATTTCTTGCCGCAGCCAACATCGTTTTCACCCGCAAAAAACAGTAATGGAAAAGGAGTTCCAGAGCAAAGCGAAAGCTGTCGCCTTTTCTGTGGCCAGTGCCAGCGAGGACAAACTTCTCTCCGGTAGGACAGATGTCGTTCAGCGTATCATAGACGGATATATCAAGATCTTCGGGATCAAATATGTCTACGTCAAGAACGATAGGGGAGACGTCGTGGCCCACACATTTGCCACAGATTTTCCGGAAGAGATAAGGGACCTGAATCCGGTGTCAGGTGAAACCGAATTTTCCATGGCTGAAATATCTCGAAGATCAGTGGGACACGTTCTGGACGTCGGCGTCCCCATACTTTTTGGAGTTGCCGGGACGGCTCACGTGGGAATGGACAGAGAGCTTATTCATGCCGAGATGGCAGCTATGACTTCCCAGCTCGTTATCCAGTTTGCCGTTGCTTTTATACTGGGTGTCATCCTGCTGCACCTTGTGGTCAGGTTTATCCTGAAACCGATCGACGCCATACTCGGTGTGCTGGAAAGGGTCGGAAGCGGCGATATGACCGCAAGGCTGGAACTGAACACCCGAGATGAGTTTACCGTTCTCGCCGATGGCCTGAATGCCATGCTGGACAGGCTCGGCACAATAATCAGAAGGGTGCGGCAGTCATTTACCAGTATCACGGAAGCAAACGAAAAGATCACTCAGGTGTATACAAATGTCCTTGCCGGTACACAGAAGCAGGCGGATCTGGCATCGGAAACTGAAGAGTTCGTAAAGCACAACAAAGAGATGATCGATGAAGTTAACAGGGCAACACAGGTTCTGGAAGATTCCGCAACAATGAGTTTTTCCAGCATTATGGAGATGGGCGCATCAATTGAGGAAGTCTCCTCCATGTCCGATTCTCTTTTACGTTCAGTGAATGAATCGAACCGGGCCATTGAGGATCTGTCAATATCCATCAACGAAATTTCCAACCATTTGCTGACTCTGTCCAGTACGACCGAGGAAACTTCAAGCGCCATGAATGAGATGGGGCTTTCCATACAGCAGGTGCGTGAAAACGCTGAAAGCGCATCCGGAGACTCCATCAAGATGACGCAGACAGCCAGCGATGGGAGGAAGCACTCCCTGAGCGCTACTGAAGGGGCTTTGGCTATCAGAGAGAGTTCCTCACAGGTGAGCAGGCTTGTTTCTACGGTTAATGAGAGGATCGAGGAGATAGATGATATCCGCAGTTTCATCGCCGATATCACAGGGAAAACCAACCTGCTGGCGCTCAATGCAGCCATAATAGCAGCGCAGGCAGGGACACACGGTAAGGGTTTCGGAGTAGTTGCTGATGAGATCAACGAGCTTGCCCAGAGCACGAAAGCCCAGACCAACAGGATAGCGGGTGTTGTCCAGGGTATACGTGAGGAGGTAGCCCTTGCGGACCGGGCAGTGAAGGAGTCGGTAACCCGCGTGGAAGACGGTGTTCACCTTACGGAACAGGCCGGGGTTTCCCTTGTAAAGATCCTGGAAAGCACTGACCTGGTATCCCAGCGGATAGAGCAGATAGCACAGGCAACTTCTGAACAGGCACAGACAAGCCAGAGAGTGACCCAGATCACCGAACACCTCGCAGTTTCAGTTGACAACATCAAAGAGGAAGGCCAGAAACAGTCCCAAAGCGGCGACAAGCTCCTCGAGATGTCCAGGAGAGTCCAGGAGATTGCTCAAAAGGTAAAAACGAGTACCGAAGAACAGACCAAAACAAGTCAGCAGATAAACTCGGATCTTGCCAGGATAAACGAGACTGTAAAAGGTATTGTGGATTCCACGGAAAATCAGGCCCAGAGCGGCGCGAAAGTGCTGGAAATGACCGAGGGTCTTGCTGATGTTATTAAGAGCAACAGGGACGCTGTGCTCAGTTTGAAAGATATTATTGACGATATTTCAGGGAAGATGGAATACCTTCAGGAAGAGCTTAGTGCCTTCATTCTGGAAGAGATGGATAAGTGATGTAGAGTGTTTAGGCAAATCGTTTCTAGCTCTATTCTTCTACATAACTCAGGGAGGCCTCTAATTTAGCCTCCCTGAGTTATGTTTTCAACCAACCGTTATGAAAACTAAATGGCATTTCTTTATTTATTGCCAGTTGATAATAAGCTGTGGCCTCCTGTCGGTGGAGTCGTAAAAATCCGCACTGTCAAACTGTGTGACACGATAAGCGGCCCCCACGCTACAGCTGTAGTTATCGTCCCATATGGCAAGCCCATAGTTGTTGAGAGTACCACTGGCCCATGTCTGAACTATCTGGGTGACATCCCAGTCCAGGGGGAGATAATTGGTTACAGGGGGATTCACCGATGCCGTTGGAGTTACGTTCCAGTCTGGAGCGTTGTTCCAGGTTATAGATGCCGTGTTCCACGGCTGAATTACGGGGTAGACATCGTAGGTCGTATCAAGCTGAACAGGCAGGTCGCGGGGATACAGCCTGAGAGTGGCGCTGTTAATGGTTTTACCTGATATCACCGAGTTAACGTCGAAGAACAGGAACGTTGAGTAACTTAGTAGCCCACAGCCGGTAATGGAGTCGCTTATCATATGACCTACTCCGATCGGTCCCGAAGGGTAAGTA
This sequence comes from Pseudomonadota bacterium, assembly GCA_003229755.1. GTDB lineage: Bacteria > BMS3Abin14 > BMS3Abin14 > BMS3Abin14 > BMS3Abin14 > SZUA-178. Next base: position 462 of record QIFJ01000243.1, on the reverse strand, counting down.
GAATTGGCGGTAGAGCCGTCGTAGGTGTTATAAACTACAACGTTGTCATACTCCGCAAAAAACGTACCTGCACCGGCACCTCCAGTATTCTGAGTAGTTTCAGTGGCAGTATTGGAGTCCGCAGATTCACCATTTCCATTAAATGCTCTGACCTTGAAATCATGTGTAGTATTTGGGTGCAGCCCAACTGCAACGCCTGAGTTCTGATTTGATCCCAATTCTCCCAGAACGGAATAGCCGGAACCGCAGCACCTTGAATAGATCCTGAACCCCAGTTCATCAGAGGAGTTGTCTGTCCAGTTCAGCTGAATCTCGGTGTCTGAGATGGCGTTGGCTGTCAGCCCGCTGGGTGCGTTGGGTGGGTTGGCGACTGTAGGTAGAGTTGAGGCACTGGTTGATGCCGAGCTTGACTCTCCTGAAGCGTTTGAAGCTTTGACTTCATAAAAGTAAGTTGTATTAGGG
>QIFJ01000283.1 GCA_003229755.1 Pseudomonadota bacterium | reverse complement strand
CGAGATCTTCCCTGAAGGGATCGAGATCCCGGAGATGTTCATCGGTAAGAACGTCATCCATCTGCCAACGGTGAAGACCCACGGACACAGCGTTACTACCGGTGCCATCAAGAACTCCTTCGGAGGGCTCCTCAAGACCGTCAGGCACTATGCCCATAAATACATCCACGAGGTGTTAGTTGACCTCATGATCATGCAGAAAGAGCTCCATCCCGGGATCTTCGCGGTAATGGATGGAACTGTATGCGGAAACGGGGCCGGACCGCGCACTATGGATCCTGTTGAAAAGGATTATATACTCGCCAGCGCCGACAGCGTTGCCATCGATGCTGTCGCCGCAGCCATGATGGGATTCGACCCTTTGAGTATCCCTTACCTTGCAATGTGCCAGGACAGGGGACTTGGAACCGCGGACCTTTCCGAGATCGATGTAGCAGGGGAGGACATAAGCGGTGTCGACTTCCGGTTCGAGTCCAAAAAAAGTATTGTTATCTGGGGAGACCAGTTTATCAGGAAGGGGCCTCTTCAGCCCCTGGAAAAGATCCTGCTGCATTCACCCCTTGTAGTGTGGGCGCCCTTCGCGTCCAACGTCTACCACGACCTTATATGGTACCCCACGGTAGGTAAAAGCGTAATAAGACGCTTCAACAGAGGAAAATGGGGGAGGCTGTTTGACTCCTACCGCTAGAAAAAGCGGAAGGGGGCTGCGTGGCAGGAACGCCATTTTGTGGACGGTCCTGGGCGGAGCGGTCGTCTTTGCCCTGCTTACTTTCATTTCGGATTTTGATGTACTCGTAACTTCCCTGAAAAATTTCCCAGTCGAGATCCTCGGCCTGGCTGCCATGCTGTCCCTTGGGAACTACTATCTGCGGTACATCAAGTGGCACTGGTATCTGGCCAGGATGGGTCATAAGATCAGAAAATGGCCAAATATGCTTGTCTTTCTGTCGGCGTTTGCCCTGACGGTAACGCCGGGGAAAGTCGGGGAATTCATCAAGACTTATATCCTGAAACAGAAGCACGACGTGCCTTACACTGCCTCAACGGCCGCGCTCCTCATGGAGAGGTTCACGGACGTTATAGCCCTCGTACTTATTACCTGCCTGGGGTTCTTCCTGGAGTTCCTGCACCCCGCTGCTGCTGCCGCCTCTATTTTTCTGGTGATCGCGTCAGTGCTGCTTTTCAGAAACAGGGATATCGCGCAGTCGATAATCCGGTACACGGCCCGCTTCAGGAGGCTGAAGAAGCTCTCCGCAAACCTGGAGGCTTTCTACAGCACCGGATGGGCGCTTTTCGAAGTGGATATTCTGTCGGGAGCGATCGTGGTCAGCATTGCGGCGTGGCTGCTCGAGGGTATCGCGTACGTTTTAATAGTCCGAACGCTTGGCTTTGATATCACCCTGATGGAGGGAGTTTTTATTTATTCGGCAGCTCTTCTCGGGGGCGTACTCACCATATTCCTGGGGGGGTTAGGGGCTACGGAGGGTGTCCTGGTGGCTTTGGGGATAGCTTTCGGGATGACCAGGACCGTTTCAATAGCATCGGCTATAATAGTAAGGCTCATGACGCTGTGGTTTGCCGTTGCTATCGGATGGATGGTTTTCGTATTTACGCCTGGTTATCTGAAGCTGTTGAGAATATCGGATAAAGAGCGTTGAAAAGTGTATTCATAGGACCGGGGTTTTGGGTGTAATCACTCGCCTTCGCAACCCCCTTTGAGCTTCGCTTCGTGATCCACCAAAACCCCGGCCTGATATATTTTGTTCATTAAGGATTCCAGGGAAAGCGTTGCGAAGGGGAAGGGGCTTTTAACGTTGAACGCTTCCCCAAATTAACGTTGAACGACTCAAAAGCATACGGATATAATTGCGCATAAGATATATTATGTAAAGTAACGCCTATTTGAACATTAAATCATTAGAAAATAGAAAGGAAAACAATAAGAGCCTTAACGCAGAGTTACGCAGTGAGGGCTAGTCAGCCCTGACCGCAAAGGGCCGCAAAGGAAACCAACAAGCTATAAAGCTTTTCCTGGTAAACACTTCACCAAAAAAGAGAGGAAGAGTTGCTGGTAGTTTATTGATGGTTTTACAAAAACCCAAGCCCAGGTTTTCTCCGCGGCACTCAGCGATTCGCCCGCATGGGCGCCCAGCGGCCCTCTGCGTTACGCTCTTATCTCTTTAGTTTTGACAGAGACAATAGCAAGTAACGCAGAGAGAGGAATTGTTGGTTTAGAGCATTAGATGAATAGAAATTAGAACATTATTAAACCACGTTGGGCGTTGGACATTGGTCGTTGGGCGCGCTTAATCAACCACTTCCAGATCAACCAGCGAAAAGGACTCTACATCAAACAACCCTCTATCAGTTATCCTGAGCTCGGGTATGACCGGCAGCGCCAGGAATGAGAGGATCATGAAAGGGTCTCCCTCCAGGATCCCGGTTTCCGGTACAACCTTCTTTAATTCACCAAGATCATAAAGCAACTCCTCAGCGTTGCGGTCGCTGATAAGCCCGCAAATTGGAAGTGGGAGAATTGCCCTGGACTCTTCATCAAGGGCAACACAAAGGCCCCCTCCACATTCGATGAGGGAATTTACCGCGGATGCCGCAGATGATTCATCCATGCTAGCGCAAATAATGTTATGTGAATCGTGGGCTACGCTGGAGGCTATCGCGCCGCGTTTCAGACCGAGTCCCTTGACGATCCCTTTCATGATACGGCCGCTGGCCTTATGGCGCTCGAACACGTAAATACAGGCAAGATCTTCAGCCGGATCCGGTGTAAAATCCCCATTTTCGTCCACTTTTACATCGCCTATAAGGGAATTTGTGAGCAGTGACCCGCCCATAACCTCGATGATGCGCACCCGGGGTTCCCGGTTTGCGAGTGTTATCTTCAGGCTTTCAGGTTTTACGGTGTTCATATGTACTGTATTCACAACGGAATTCTGAACAGTGGAATGCGTGATCGGAACCTTCAGATAGCCTTCAGATGCTACTTCATTGCCCGATTTTATAACTTTAAGCGCTTTGAACGACTCGAGGT
>QIFJ01000229.1 GCA_003229755.1 Pseudomonadota bacterium | reverse complement strand
GAAGCTCATCCTTGAAATGCTCAGTGCTATCCAGATAGATAACTGAATCGAATAGAGATACCACGGTGGGTAGATGGAGGTTCTTTTCTTTCGCGATCAGATCACCCTCTGTTACCACGCCAAGGAGTTTACCCTTTTTGTCAACGACAACGGCTCCGGAAATATGGTCCCTTGCGAAAAGTCGGGCAAGTTCATCGACTCCCATATTAGGAGTAACCGTCAGGAAAGTTTTTTTCATCATTTCTGAGGCGATCAGCATAGTGTCTCCGTCAGTATATTCTTTAAGGCCGGCCCAATATTATCAAGCAGGTCAGTTGCTGTAAGAGAATGCTCTGTCACCCGGTCGGCGGCATGATCTCCTGCCGCGCCGTGCAGATAGACTGAGGCAAGGGAACTTGTAAGAGGATCAAGCCCCCTGGCTAACATGGCTCCAATCATACCGGTAAGCACATCTCCGGACCCGGCGGTGGCCATTCCAGGATTTCCCGTCATGTTTATATAATATGACCCACCGGGTTGAGTAATAACGGTCCTGGCGCCTTTCAGGACAACTACTGCTCCAGATTCATTTGCGCATTTCTGTGATGCGCCAACCCTGTCCGCCTGAACCTGGACTGTGCTCACGCCAAGCAGGCGTCCCATCTCACCAGGGTGAGGTGTAAGAACAGTATGTCCACTCCTTGCCTGGATCAACTCCAATTCTCCATCCAGAGCGTTCAGGGCGTCAGCATCTATAACTACCGGAAGATCCGTCGAGATCAGCACTTCCCGTACCAGGCGGGATGTTTCTTCATGAACAGTCAACCCTGGCCCGATAGCCAACGCGTCCCTGTCATCAAGGAGGCTCCTAATTGCCTGCAATCCGGCATATGAGATCGTTCCCTCAGGAGTTTCCGGAAGAGGCTCAGTCATGACTTCAAGAGTTACCGCATCGGCAGCGGTGACTGCGGGTGAAGGCAGAGCGAGGGTGACAAGGCCGGCGCCTGACCTTAACGCGCCCTTAGAGGCGAGAATACCGGCGCCTGCCCTGCCCGTTGACCCGGAGACGACAAGGAGATGTCCATATGTACCCTTGTGTGTATCCGTCCATCTTTCAGGAAAAGCCTCACATACATGTTCGGGTTCGACAGTGAAGCCGTTATTTTCCAGCCCTTGTGCTGCGGTCTCAGGTATCCCTATATCCCCTACCACTACCTCTCCAGCGTAATCCGCACCCGGAAAGAGGACCAGTCCGAGCTTTGGATACGCAAGGGATACAGTAACATCCGCCATCACAGCCGTTCCCATGGGAAAACCCGTTAGACAATTCAGTCCAGACGGAATGTCCACGGAAAATACGGTTCCCGCTGCCTCGTTGATCATTTCCACCAGTTCAGCGTATATTCCCGAGACCTCCCTCTCCATACCAGTTCCAAAAAGAGCATCCACCACTATCTCGGATTCGGAGATCCTTTTTCTGTGGATTTCCAGATTGCCGCTTTTCGGAACGTTAATGACAGGGAGTTTCAGATTACTGATCGTCTTTAGCTGGATTTTCGCGTCTTTTTTGTACGAACTCCTGGGCGCTGCGAGGCATGTAACCACTTCGTGCCCCCGGTCGGAAAGGTGTCTTGATATTACCATACCGTCACCGCCGTTATTGCCCGGTCCGCAGATAACGGTGACTTTAAGCAGGGCATCAGTGAAGCGTCGCTCTATTTCCTCGACCACACACGCACCGGCGTTTTCCATAAGCACCAGAGACGGTATTCCGAGTTGTTCTGTTGCCCGGGTATCTATCTCCCGCATCTGTTGCGGCGTGACCAATTTCAAGCTATTTCTCCAGGATAACAACGGCAATAGCGCACTCATCTGTATGAGTAAGGCTGAGGTGTATTGATTCGACTGCCATTGAATCAGTTATCTCTCTGGCTTTGCCCGAAAGACCAATGATGGGTTTCCCCGACTCCAGGTTCACAACAGCAACGTCTGTCCAGGTCATCCCTTCTGAAAGACCTTTCCCCAGGGCCTTGAAGAAAGCCTCTTTTGCTGAAAAACGCGCAGCCAGATGCAGATGAGCGTTTCCTTTTGACTTTGAGTATTCAAGCTCTTCTTCAGTAAATACGCGGTCTTCAACCTTTTCCGCCCATTTGAGCAGAATGTCCTTCATTCTCCCGGTCTGGACGTGGTCGATGCCAACTCCAACTATCATAGTACCCCCTCTATCACCTTTTTCATCTCTCTCACTGCCGCTTCCATCCCCACAAGCATAGCTCTGGAAATGATGCTGTGACCAATATTGAGTTCTACTATCTCAGTTAACTGGGCAATCTTCCGAGTGTTTCTGTAGTTCAGACCATGCCCGGCAACAACTTCAAATTTCAACTTGCTGGCCACTTTGGCAGCATTGATTATTTTCTGGTATTCCTCATCTTTTTCCTGACCAGTTTTTGCCTCTGCGTATTTGCCGGTGTGTATCTCCACAGCGTCCGCGCCAACCCTGTGACTGGCTTTTATCTGGTCAACATCGGGGGCGATGAAGAGACTTACCCAAATCTCCGCATCCTGCATTAACCCTGTCATCTTCTTCAGATACTCGAGATTCATGGCCACTTCCAGACCGCCCTCTGTGGTCAATTCCTCTCTTCGCTCGGGCACCAGGGTCACTGTGTCCGGTTTTACCTCCAACGCGATCTTTACCATCTCCTGGGTGGCTGCCATCTCAAGATTGAGTTTCGTCTTTACTGTCTGGCGAAGGATATTAAGGTCCCTGTCCTGAATGTGCCTTCTGTCCTCACGCAGATGGACTATAATGCCGTCCGCTCCTCCCATTTCCGCCATAACAGCCGCCTCGACAGGATCGGGTTCATTAACCAGCCTCGCCTGCCTTACGGTGGCTACATGGTCAACATTTACTCCCAGTCTGGTCATAACCGCTCCTTTTCATTTAGTATGGGTCGCAAAAAATCCATCCGTGGTTTTTTGCTCCACGGAAGGTGAAAAATGTCATTTTCACCTTCCTCACAAATCAATAATTTGCATTGCAAATCATCGATTTGGGCGCCACTTA
>QIFJ01000033.1 GCA_003229755.1 Pseudomonadota bacterium | reverse complement strand
CGGTTAAACGTGTTTGAAGGAAAAATATGCAGGGATGATTCCGCGGCCGGGAGAAGGGAATTTCATATTCCCGGAACGCGTGACGGCGGAACGGTATCCGTGTTCGGCCAGGATCGGTTCACGCAAGGTGGAGGAAAACTTCCTGTCTCGCTTTCGCCATGCTATTCTTCCCTGTCCGTTCCACACGTTTCCCTGAACCTTCCGTTGAGGAGAGATCGATGAGAAAAAGTTTCGCTGCAATCCTGTTGGTTATCAACTTCCTGGTGTTCGCTGGCTGCACTTCCAATCAACAGGAATCCCTTGAGAAGGGTCTTAGCGCCTGGTCCCGGGAGGATTATTCTGAGGCAGCCAGAATATTCCAGCCTCTGGCACAGAAGGGTAATGCCCCAGTTCGGCAAAAATGGCGGTCCGCTGTTTTCTCGACAAGCGGCCATGCAGAACAAAGCAATGTTCGACTTCATCGCTCAAAGCTTCCTGCAGCAGGGGTAAATGCCCGGTCCGTTCTGTCAGCACCAACACCTTACGGCCCTCACGGTAGGCGGTCAATACATCCGCAGCTATACGCCTATTGCGTTTCACATCATTGGTCAGGATGCGAAATACCTCCTGAATGGGTGAATCCGGCGGTATCACTGGAGTAGGCAGGTAGTTCGGCCACGATTGCATTACGGCGATGTCGATCTTTCCGGAAAGCTTCTTCTTGCCGCCTCCAATGACACCTGGACATCCCTTGGGAATCTCCAGGAAACTGATCAACCGCTCTCGCCACTGGCGCGTCAGTTCGGTGCGGTGAACCAGTACCAGCGTGCTCACCTTGCGCCGAGCGATCAGCGAAGCGGCGGTGACGGTTTTACCGAAGGCTGTAGGCGCACAGAAAACCCCAACCTCACTCTTAAGCATCTCTCGCACTGCGGCCTTTTGGTCTTTACGAAGAGTGCCGACAAATTTCGCGGAAACTTTCCGGCCTGACAGGCGTTCATCATGAAGCTCTGGCCGAATGTCGTTCTCATTCAACATTTCGAGTACGGCATCGAGGCAACCCCGAGGTAAGCTTATGTACTGGGAATATTCCTCGGCACAACCGATGATGCGCGATTTATTCCATACAGGCAGGCGCATAGCCTGGGCCTTGTAAAACTCAGGGTTTTGAAAAGCGGCCAGGCGAACCAGGCGATTGGCCAGTGGTTGGGGCAGGTCATCCTTTTTGAAAAAAATCTGATTGGCCAAAACAACTGTCAGCGATTTCGGGAGCGGCCCAGAAACCTTGAAAGGAGCGGGTGTCGGGCGATGCCATGCCTTGTCAGTAAGGCTTTGAGTCGGGTGTTCTCTTCGCGCAATTGGCGCAGTTCATCATGCTCCACTGTGCGCGACTCGTCTGTTGGGGCTCTGCTTTTATCATAGCTCATGTCATAGTGTGTCGTGATATTTGTCGCGATTTGTCGCGATACTTTGGCACGATATGCCACAAACCAATTTGAACGGGCGGCCACAAAGCAACTCTAAAGTTATCATAATAATTGAATATTGAGACCAAGAGATCTTCATACACTTTTCATCTTGTTTTCCTGGTAAAAATCAGACATATTGTCACCACTTGTTAACAAGTGGAGGCTTTTTGTATGAATACAAAGATGAAAAAACAACCAGAGGAAATATTCCGCTCACACGGTGGACAACTCCGTATGAGTGAAGCCATCGAACGAGGAATTACCCGCTATATGCTCTATTCCCTCAGGGACAAGGGAATCATCGAGCAGATCAGCAGGGGAGTCTACCGACTGGTTGAAATGCCGTCGATGAGCAATCCTGACCTGGTAACGGTAAGTCTTCGCTTTCCAAGGGCCGTCATCTGCCTTGTTTCCGCTCTAGACTACCATGACATTACCACGCAGATCCCACGCAACATTTCTGTTGCTGTCAACCGGGATTCACGGCTGCCGACTCTTGATTACCCACCTGTCCGGGCGTACAGATTCTCAGACGAGGCGTATAGAGCCGGTATAGATGAGCACTCTATAGATGGTACACCTGTTAAGATCTACAACCCCGAAAAAACCCTCGCGGACTGCTTTAAGTTCCGCAACAAGATAGGCATGGATGTGGTTCTGGAAGCTCTGAAGCTTTACAGGGAGCGAAAAAGACTTAATGTCGAAGAAATTTTCAGATATGCCAAAATTTGCCGGGTTGAAAAGGTGATAAAACCCTATCTGGAAGCAACGATATGAAATCCCCAAGGAATATACCAGCCTCAGTCCGACAGCGCCTCATGAATCGTGCCAGGAGCGACAAACGACCGTTCAGCGAATTGCTTCAATATTACGCTATGGAACGGTTCCTTTACCGCCTGTCCCGGTCTCCCCATGCCAACCGTTTCATTCTAAAAGGTGCCTTGCTGTTGAAAACCTGGGGTGTCGCTGAATCCCGGCCGACCATGGATATAGACATGCTGGGACAGACCAGTAACGACGAAGCCGATATCGTGGCAAAGATCAAGGACATTCTGGCGGTCGACGTTGAATCGGATGGATTGACCTTTGATCCAGACTCGATCCTGACCGAGCGGATCACTGAGGAGAAAGTTTATTCCGGCATCAGGACCCGATTTACAGGCTATCTTGATTCGGCAAAAAGCGGCATGCAGATCGACATCGGTTTTGACGATGTCGTGTACCCTGGACCTGAAGCATCGTTTTTCCCCACCATCCTGGACTTCCCTGCACCAAAATTGCTTTGTTACAGTCCGGAGAGTGCCATCGCCGAAAAGTTCGAAGCCATGATTAAGCTAGGCGTCCTGAACAGTCGAATGAAGGATTTCTACGATATATGGTTGCTATCCAATCAACTGAATTTCGATGGAGCAAAGCTTACCGAAGCGATCCGCCAAACTTTCGAACACCGTGGAACGATAGTTCCCGAAGAGGTCGAAGCTTTCAGTGAAGGTTTCATTGAAGTCAAGCAGATTCAGTGGACGAAACCAACTCGCCCCCACGATTCTATTGTAACGCTCCTGTCACAGGAAGTAAGGGAGAGTTGCAAGGGTTGAAACGGGGATCAGTTGGT
>QIFJ01000171.1 GCA_003229755.1 Pseudomonadota bacterium | reverse complement strand
AGCCTGATTTTGAGAGAACTGGGTGAGAGAGACTTTGACGCCGAACGACGCTGCGAATGAGGTATTTCTACTGACTACCGGACTCAATCAGTTCGCGGTAGCGGAAGCAGTCGACGACGTGATCGTTGACCATGCCCGCAGCCTGCATGAAAGCGTAGCAGATCGTCGAACCTGCGAACCGGAACCCCTTTTTTTTCAGTTCCCTGCTCATGGTGTCGGACACCGGAGTGTTGGCAGGGATTTCAGACAATCTCTTCCATGAGTTCACTATTGTTTTGCCCTCAGTAAATCTCCAGATGTATGTGTCAAAACTGCCGAACTCCTCCTGCAATTTCAGAAATATAGCGGCATTGGAGACCGCAGATTCCACCTTCAGCCGGTTTCTGATGATTCCGGGATCTTTCAGAAGTGACTGGATTTTACGCCGGGAGTATTTGGATATCAGTTCAGGGTTGAAGTCATCGAAAGCAGATCTGAACGATTCCCGCTTTTTCAGAACGATCTCCCAACTTAAACCCGCCTGAAAACAGTCCAGCACCAGGAACTCGAAAAGCTTTCGATCGTTGTGAAGAGGAAGACCCCACTCGGTATCGTGGTAATTTATCATCAGTTCGCTGCCCTGTGACCATCCACAGCGCGTAGACATGGTTTGATCTCCACTTTCCATGGAATTATTCCTGCGGTTTTTTCAGCTCAGGGTCTATACTCGTACGCCCCCCTGTCGTGAGCCAGAGCCTGGGGTCTCGGTTCCCACTCAATATCGAAGTTCGGGGCTCCATCTTCAGTGCCAGTGTCCACACACGGAGAACGGTCCGTCAGACGATAATTCCCATCCTCCCAGCTATCGCCGTTCCACCTGCCGTCTTGGACAAACTCAGGCGAGATGCCATCATTCCCGTCTCCCTGGTATCCTCCCTCGACGTTGGAATATATTACAATGGTGGTTGATCCGTATGCGGAGATCTCGCTCTGTTCCCGGGAACTATCTTTCCACAAAATACAGTTAACCAGCCTGAGTTGCGTGTTGAGATTCCCAATGGCCCCGCCTTTTTCCTCGCTCCGGTTGCCGGTAAAGGTGCAATTGATGAAGCTTGGCGCCCCCTTGTAATTAAAAACGGCGCCTCCGCTGAATGTGGTCCTGTTCCCGGAGAATTCGCAATTGACGAACTCAGGAGAGCTGAAATAGTTTGAGACCGCTCCGCCGTTCTGGGTTGATGAATTTTCAGTGAACACCGTGTTTATTACTGTTGGAGACGCTGAGTAATTTTCCATGGCACCGCCATATGGCGCCGAGTTGTCCTTGAATACACAGTCGATCAGGGTTGGGCTACTCAACTCATTGTAGATACCTCCCCCCATGAGCACGGCCGAGTTGCCGATGAAAATACACCTCTCTATTATGGGAGAGGAGGACATGTTGAACATACCACCTCCAGCACCATCCTCTCTCGAACCGTTTGCATTGCCCCCTGTAATCGTAAAGCCGTCAAGGCGAGCCCCATCGGCACCGACAACAACATGATAAGCGAAGGACTTACCATCGAGCACTGTTGTATGTTTTTTCGGGTCCCTCTCATTATCAAAGGACTCATCCCCTGCGAATCCTCCCAACACCGCCACTCCTTCCTTGAGGCGAAGTACGACCTTATCACCCGGCTCTCTCGGAGAGTACGACCCAAGAGCAACCCAGACCTGATCCTCAGATCCAGCGGCGTCAACAGCATCCTGTGGATGGACAAAAGCGTTGCTCCAGGATAGCCCGTTTCCGGTACCTGAGGCAGACCGGTCAACATACCATACGGTACCGGTACTGGATTCTTCAGCGGTTTGGCACCCGGCAGAGATAAGAGCGAACAGGCTTACAACAATTGAAAACAGGACTATACACCGTTTCATATCAGCTCCCCACTGAAAAGCGTATAGTGACACTTTGTGGTAACGATATCAGATCGGCAAAAAAAACGCAACGAACATTTCTAACAGATTTGACCAATTTGACTTACCTCTTCCTCTGCCTTCGGATTCTGCTTAAAACATCCTCGAGAAAAGCTATCTGATGCCTGTTGAAGGTCGGATCAGTTATACCCGGCCCAAAACGCCTCGCGTCTCTCTCCGTCGAAAGTGTGGGCATTGTATTGGAGCTTCCATTCATAAACATAGGACAACCCTTTCTCCCCTGAAGTTCACGTTAACCAGTATTTTTTTCTCCACTCGCTTTCATCAAACATCACAATACACGTAGCAAACACCGTGCCTAAATGATAAAAACCCCATAATTACCAAAACATGGGTGTCGATTTGCCATATATACCAATACTAACAGCTTGAGTTGGGGAAAGTATTACCAGTTATGTGTAAAAATTTGGACAAGAGTGGGAAATATATTATCGATATTTCTGGTTGGGTAAAAGATTGCCTAGGGGTTCCGGGTTTGAGGTTTGAAGTTTGAAGTTTGAAGTTTGAGGTTTGAAGTTTGATGGTTCAACAAGGGGCGTTCGGAGCAAAAGGGTGCGCATTATCTGGAGGATCCCATATCAAAAAAGAGGTTCTCAAGATACCGCTCCTCAAACTGAGGATCTTCGGCAATGGAAACATGCTTCACTACTTCAGCCAGTCTCCCGCTTTCCTGTCTGGCCTCATCAGAAAGGAGTATGAAGGAGGCCCCGACGAGAGCTGCATTCCCGGCCATAACGAATTGCCCTACCGGTAAAGGAGGTAAAAGACCGATTGCGATGGCATTGGTCAGGTCAATCCTGCTGCCGAAGGCGCCTGCCAGGTAAATCGCTTCAATTTGCCCTGCATCAACCCCGGATCTTTTCAGGAGCAGATCAAGGGCTACCGACAAGGCAGCCTTTGCCTTCTGGACTGTTTCAACATCACGCGGCTCAAAGATGACACCGGAATCGTCATCCAGCACAAGAACATTGCCCCTTTGACAGGGATGAACACCTTTCTGTACCCGACCTGAAGGATCAACCAGACCCCATCTGATCATTTCGGCAACAATATCCAGGATACCTGTTCCGCATATGCCAGTTGGGGGTACGCCGCCGACAACTT
>QIFJ01000051.1 GCA_003229755.1 Pseudomonadota bacterium | reverse complement strand
CTCCGCATTTTGCGACGCTCCTCGCAATGACACCAAATACGAATGGTGTCAGTTTCTTGTTTCTGGTTTCTAGTAAACCCAAGCCCGGGTTTTTCTCTGCGGCACCCTGCGTTAAAGGCTTTTGTCGTTTTCCATAAAACCCAAGCCCGGTTTTTACCCCGTGAAACCCTGTGGAGCAGCCTGAAGTGGCTGCGCTGTGGTCCAAACCCTGTGTACCCTGTGTGCAAGGCTTTTATCGCCCTTTATGAAACCCAAAAAAGGTTTTCGTTGCGTCCTTTGCGGCTTCCGCCGTCGCTAAAGCTATGGCGTGACAAGTTGCGTGAGCCAGCCTTTATCTCTTTTCGTAAACCCAGGCTCAGATTTCCTTTTGCTCTCTTTGCGTCCTCTGCGTTACCCTGCGGTCAGGGCTGACTAGCCCTCCCTGCGGCCCCCTGCGTTCAAGGCTCTTATCTCCGGGATCTGTAATCACAAGTAACGCCCCCGTGAACATGATTTCGCGGGGGCGTTACTTGATATGAGTGCCAATAGAGCCAAATATGACCCCGCAACTGCTTGTGAAATACCTCCCTATTGTATTTATCCAGATAATACTTGACTGATTCTTGTGATTGTGCAAAATAGCACAGATTGAGGTGGGAAAGGTAATCCTTTCATTTGTGAATAATCAAGCTTTGAGGGGGTATTCATGACTGCAGAAGGGAACAAGTTTCTGGATACGGGTCTTTGGCGCAATCCCATGAGTTACCTGGGAATAGCGATGTCCGCACTGGCTGCCCTGTTTATCGTTATCCTGCTGATCATTGACATGCTTCGGGCGGCGGGCTCGCCCTATATTGGCGTTCTGCTGTTTTTCATCCTGCCTATCTTCTTTATGGCGGGTTTTTTGCTGTTCGGCTGGGGACTGTGGGATGAACGCAACAAGAGGAGAAAGGAGTCCGTAACCGATATCCCGAAGTTTCCGATCCTGGACCTGAATATTGGAGTTCACAGGGTCCGATTTATGGTTTTCATCACTATTGCCGTGGTTGCAGTACTGTTTCTGACTATAATTGCCTACGAAGCTTACCACTTTACCGAGTCCCTCAGTTTCTGTGGCGAGCTCTGCCACGTGGTCATGGAGCCTGAGGCAGTGGCGTCCCAGAACTCACCACACGCCAGAGTTACATGCGCCAAATGCCACGTGGGGCCCGGGGCAGGATGGTACGTCAAATCGAAGCTGGCCGGTACCAGACAGATGTTCGCTGTACTTTTAGACAGCTTTCCCAGGCCTATTCCGCCGGCCATCAAGCACCTGAGGCCCGCGAGGGAGACGTGCGAGGAATGTCACTGGCCGGAAAAATTCTATGGAAGCAAGCTCCGTGTTAAAACATACTACAGCTTCGATGAGAAAAACACGCCCCATGATATCTCCATGCTTGTAAAGATCGGCGGCGGAGACGACACCGAGGAAGGAGGTTCGGGCATCCACTGGCACATGCTGGCTGATAAGAAGGTTACCTTCATGGCGGCGGACCCGGGCCTGCAGGTGATCCCCGTTGTCTGGGAAGAAATGGCCGATGGAACAGTTACTGAATACAGGCTCAAGGACTGGGAAGGAGTAATAGAAGGCGGCCGCGACAGCGATGAAGCCAGGCTCGTAGACTGCGTTGTATGTCACAACCGTCCCACACACATATACCGGTCCCCTCAGAAGAGCATGGACATGGCCCTTCTGGAGGGTGTCATTGACGTGTCCCTTCCATATATAAAGAAGAAGGGTGTGGAGGTGCTGGTAGCAGAGTACGAAAACCGTGAAGATGCCTTTGCGGCTATAGAGAAAGGTATAAAGGAATTTTACCAGTCCGAATACCCTGATCTGGCTACAAGCCGGGTAAAGGATATAGACAAGGCAGTGGAAATGATCCAGCATATATATGAGAAAAACTTCTTCCCGAAGATGAACGTTTCATGGAAGGCCTATCCGGATAATATAGGGCACCGGGATTTCCCGGGGTGTTTCCGGTGTCACGATGGGAAGCACGTGAGCGAGGACGGAAAGGTCATCCGCAGGGAATGTGTGATCTGCCATACAATGCCCGAGAGAGGACCATCAAAGCACTGGTCGGAAGGCTATCCGGAGGGAGAGAACTGGGAGTCCTTCCATCCATGGGACCTGAAGGGTAAGCATGCCGAGATGAACTGCAGCGGGTGTCATTCCGGAGGGATACCGCCCTCAAAGGACTGCGGCACGTGTCACGAAGAGCTTGCCGTCAGTGACGGCGGTCACCCCCCAGATGTCGGCATGGGTGATTTCAAATGTACCGACTGCCACCTGGATGAGCAGAAGGTAAGACCCCTGATCGACTGCACACAGTGCCATGATGGCCTTGAGGAGCTCCACGTGGATATAGAAGATCACGCCGATGAGGACTGCACAACGTGTCACGTGCGGCACCGCTGGGTGGTGGACAGCAGAGAGACATGCTATCAGTGCCACGATGACAAGGAAGAGCACAACGTTGAGGATCTCTGCTCGGATTGTCATGAGTTTACGTAAGGAGTAGGGAGGAGGAAAGAGGGAAGAGGAAAAAGGGGTTTAATCCCTCCCCCTCCTGTCGAGTCGTAGCTTTAGCGAAGACTGACGAGGGGGGAGGTTAGGTGGGGGTGAGTCACTTAAGCATATCAAAAGAGATAAGGGCTGGCTCACGCAAAGCTCGCAAAGGCGCAAAGACCGCTGATAAAAACAAGGGTTTGGGTTTCATGAAAAGAGACAAGAGCCTTGCACGCAGAGTACGCAGAGTTTTGATATTGGACCGCAGGGTATCACAGAGTGAAATCTGGGTTTGGGTTTACGAAAAGAGATAAGAGCCTTGCTCGCAGAGTACGCAGAGAGGGCTAGTCAGCCCTTAGCGCAGGGGGCCGCAGAGGAAAACCCGGGCTTTGGGTTTTATCAGAAGAGACAAGAGCCTGGACCACAGTACGGCCACTTTAAGGCTGCTCCGCGGTATTGGGGTTAAATCCCTCTCCCTTGATGGGAGAGGTTAGGAGAGGGTGATACTAGTTGATGGTTAATTGTTTACTAGAAACCAGAAACCAGGAACCAGAAACTCCACGCATAAGCGTGGCCGGACTCCGACCGTAGGCTGGCCGGGGAGGGGCAGGGGGAGGGTGGGTTATTGTGACCTTGGACCTTGGATCAAATAGCGTGGCCGGGGCCTTACGCACTATTTTGTATGAGAGGGGAACTTGACCAACGACAGGCGGGACCTGGAAACCAGGTTCGAAGAGCTCACATCTCAGATAAGGACCCTGGAACGGAGGATCGAGCAGCTCGAATCCGGGAGGGGGAGTTTGCAGCCCCTGCCGGACAAAGGATCTTCATCTCTGCCTGCTCAAAAAGCCGATCCTGCAACTGCTGAAAAGCCCTGGACTATGGGTGGTATGACCGCCATCCTGTCCCGCATTGCCACTATCTGTTTTCTCCTTGCTGTAGCGCTGATCCTGAGAACGATATCCGATAACGGTCTTGTTAATATGCAGATCGGTTCGTTCCTGGGTATCAGTTACGCATGGCTCCTCATAGCAGCAGGCTGGTTTCTCTATAGAAAGTCGCACCAGTTTGCTTCTATATTTACCATCAGCGGCGCGATGCTGTTATTCACTGTAGTTCTGGAGACCCATGCGCACTTTGGCGCCCTGTCGTCTCTAACCGCCTATCCCATGTTAATGATAGCCGGGATCGTCCTGGCGACGATCAGCCGTTGGCAGAGGGTCGCTGTTCCTGTGACTCTTGCGACGATCGGGGTGACTGTGACAAGCCTCCCGCTGGACTTTCCCGATCCCATTATGCCCTATCTCGCCCTGATACTTCTGTTTGTGAACATAATAAGTTACATGGCGATGAATATCCCCCGGAGCTGGTGGCTCAGGATATTCGCGATGTTAACTACAATGACTGTTTTTACCGGTTGGGCTTTCAAGCTTTACGTTGTACTCCGGCGTGGTGAACTTCCGCCTGCTTCCCTCTACCACGCATGGTTTTTCCCTGTACTTACAGTGTTTGTGATCTTTTATATCGTCACCTCCTATCTCTCGGTGAAACATTTCAGGCCTGATCGTGCCAGGCTGTATAACAGCCTGCTTCCGACAGTCCCGATAGTATGGATCTACCTTGACCTGTGGTTTGTTGTCTCGGCCAGGGGCGCGGGCTTCGCGGCAACAGGAGCTATGGGAGTCATCCTGTCGTTGGGACTTTTTGGTATCGCCGCTTATCTGGCAGGAAAGACTGAAAATAAGGGTTCAGGTGTAAATATATTCGCCTTTTCGGCTGCCGCTCTGCTGTCGCTGTCACTGCCCTCGGTTCTTGGCGGGTTGGTCTATGCACTACCTGTGCTTTCGGGTGCGGCCTTGGGTTACGGCATCCTGGCCCGTATCTGGAAACACGACGAAGTGAGGATCACCTCATACATTCTCCAGGCATCCGTAATAACCGCAGCTGTTACCTCCGGAGCTTTTTCAGTTAGAAACGTTTCACTTCCTGCCGGCGTGATCTCAGCCGCTGTTTTCTCCTCTATATCCTATCTTCATTTCGTTTGGAGCCGAAGGATCGAGCCTGTAGCGGAGTCAGGGTTCTTCTCCAGGTTCGACCAAAAAGACCGAACTGCAGTCATTCTTTTCCTCTCTTCGCTTCTCGGGGCCTTCATTCTTCTCAGGACGGGCATTTACGGAATACTCCTGGGCATGAGGGGAGACCTGGCCAACGCCTTTATCTGCGCCCAGTCTATTATTATTAACCTCGGCGCAGTAGCGCTGATCCTCATGGCCTATTTCAGGAAGGATTATGAGATCAGGGCCGTAGCGATCACTGTGACGGTCCTCGGTGCCCTGAAAGTGTTCCTTGTGGATCTTTTCAGGGCCCAGGGCGTTCCCCTCGTTCTTTCCGTCCTTTCCTTCGGTGTAGCCGCAGCCCTGGCGTCGGTAGTGCTGGGACGCTGGCATCGCAGAGAAAAGGCCAACTAACCACTGGCCTTTTCTCTGAGTTCCAGGTTCCAGGTTCCAGGTTCCAAGTTCCAATTAGTTGGTGAGATTTCTATTCATATGGCCGGGTTTCTGGTGTAATCACTCGGCTGCGCAACCCCCAGCCTTTATCTCTTTTCGTAAACCCAAGCTCAGATTTCCTTTTGCTTTCTTTTCGTCCTCTGCGTTACCCTGCGGTCCGCCCGAATGGGCGGCCTGCGTACTCTGCGAGCCAGGCTTTTATCTGTTTAAGTAATCTCACCCCCACCTAACCTCCCCCCGGCCACGCTGAAGCGTGGGGTCCCATGACCCAGGACCCAGGTTAAGTCATCGCGAGAAGTGAAACGACGAAGCGATCTTATAAGATTGCCGCGTCGCTCCGCATTTTGCGAC
>QIFJ01000319.1 GCA_003229755.1 Pseudomonadota bacterium | reverse complement strand
AAACAACATTTTTTCCCTCTTTCCTGAATTTCACCAGCCTGCTGTTGCGAAGGATCCGCAGCTGATGTGAGACAGCTGAATCGGTGAGGTCAAGAGACCGCGCGATATCGTTAACACAGAGTTCGGACCTTGTCAGGGCCATGAGGATCCTGACCCTCGTCAGATCTCCCAGCACCCTGAAGGTCTCGGCAAGATCGTAAAGGAGATTTTCAGAATCCTCCCGTCCCATTATTCTCTTCAAGTGAGCATCTGTTTTGTCCTTGCCGCCGTCTTTCATGTACTACCTCCAGTGAAACCGGATACACTTGAACAACCGTTCATATGAACGAATGAACATACCTGGTAGCAAAATGCCGCAGTGATGTCAATGGGAATAGGGCGAAGGGTGAAAGGAGGTCGAAAGAGGGTCAGGTCATGAATTATGGCATTTCTACTTAATTTACTAAAGAATGCCAGAATTCATGACCTGACCCTCTAATATACCCAGGGCCGCGGCGCCCTCTTTGAGAAGCAATTCGGGATCAACTGGTTTTACCAGGTATTCGTGTGCGCCCAGTTCGTAGGCTCTTTTCTGATCCTCGAAGCTGGAAGAATTGCTTAGCACGATCACAGGAATTTTGCTCGTTTCCAGTTTTTTCCGGAGAACTTCGAGCATATCGAATCCGCTCATATCCTGGAGTCTGGATGAGAGAAATACAAGGTCCGGACGTTTCTGATAGACTGCCTTCAGCCCTTCTCTGCCATTGGTTGCAATTCCGCAATCGAATTTTTTCGACCTCATTGTTTTTACGATCTCATTCCCCGATTCCGGGTCGCTGTCTACTACCAGAACAAAGGGCACTGAAGGCACTGAAGCGGACCCTGATTTTTCCTGGATCATCCGGGTTTCTTGTGGATCGTCCATGGCCCCGGATGACGGCGCCCATGGGATCTTGGCCAGGATCTCGTCAAGGGTCGTTACCCCAGCCTGCAATTTTTCCCAGGCGTAGTCTATCATCCTCTTTATCTTCTTTTTCCTCAGCGCATTGGTGAGCTCAGCCTCTCCGGCACCACGTCCAACCATCTCCTTGAGTTCCGCGTCGAAGGGCACGACCTCATAGATACCAACCCGCCCATGGTAACCGGAAAAGTTGCACTTCTCACAACCTTCTCCCTTATAGAAAGTTTCAATGACCGGCATGTTCAGAGCATGAACCTTTGTCAGGTCTGGATTATCCTCTACCTGGCAATGGTCACAGATCCTCCTCACCAGCCTCTGCGCAACTATTCCCAGAACGCTTGATCCGATAAGGTAGTGGGGAAGCTTCAGGTCGTAGAGCCGGGTCACGGTGGCTACTGCATCATTGGTATGGAGGGTAGCCAGTACCAGGTGGCCCGTTTGGGAGGCCCTGAAGGCTATTTCGGACGTTTCCAGGTCGCGAATTTCCCCTACCATGACGATATCGGGATCTTGTCTGAGGATCGACCGCAGTCCTGAGGCAAAGGTCAGACCTACCTTCTCGTTGACCTGCACCTGGCTGATGCCTGGGAGTCGGTATTCGATAGGATCCTCCAGGGTAATCAGGTTTACCTCCTCGGTTTTCAGCGTGTCTATGGCCGCGTAGAGAAGCGTGGTCTTCCCGCTCCCGGTAGGTCCGGTTATGAGTACCATGCCCTGGGGGTAGCTAATAAGTGCATTAAACAGATCCAGTTCTGTGGGATTGAGTCCCAGGCTGTTTAACGGGACGAAAGCCCGATCAGGATCGAGAATTCTCATGACCATCCGTTCGCCGTAAAGTGACGGTAGTGTAGATAACCTCAGGTCGATGACCCTGCCTCCAACCTTTATCTTTGTCCCGCCGTCCAGCGGTTTTCTCCTTTCGGAAATATCCATATTCGCCATAACTTTGATCCGTGAGATTACCGACTGGTGCATATTGCCGGGGATTGTCATTATATTTCGCATCTCCCCGTCGATCCTGTACCTCACGACGGTATGTGATTCCTTGGGCTCCAGGTGAATATCGCTTGCCCTGGAGTTAACCCCATCGGACATGAGAAGGCTAACGAGCCTGACAACGGGAGGTGCGTCCGTGCTTGCCACCAGCCTTGACTCGTCAAGCTCGTCTCCGCTCGCCTCTGGAACCACCTCGATCTCGTCAGATGAGATCAGATTCTTCATCATCATCTCAGCTGTCACGTCTGTCCCGTAGGCTGCCTCTATAAGCTCAAGGAGTTTGCTCTCCGGAGCAAGGAGAATATCTACTTCCTTTGTGGTAATAAACTCCACATCCTGGATCGCCCCCAGGTTAAGCGGATCTGAAATGACAATGGTAATTTTCCTTTCCTTCACACTGAGAGGAAGCACAAGGTTCTTGAACGCAACGTCCCGGGGAATCAGTTCCAGGACCCCCCTGTCTATATTCTCAAGAATACTGTAGTCCACAACAGCTATCTGAAGCTGGGTTGAAAGGGCCTGACAGATATCCAGATCGGTGAGAATATTCATGTCAACGAGGGTCCTGCCGAGACGTTTCTTTTCTGTTTGCTGGCGTATAAGAGCCTTTTCGAGCTGGGTCTCGTTGATCAGGCCAGCTTCAATAAGGATCTCACCGAGCCTTTTCTTTTTTACGGGAACTGCGGAGGTTTCCACCTGTTTTCCCCCGTTCGGCAGAAATGTTCAGATCAATGCAACCCCGGCTCAAGCAAACAGTATGAACCTAACTACTAATACTGCCATACTTGAGGGCCTATGACAACCCATGTTTATTTGAAGGGGTCAGGCCATGAATTATGGCATTCTTTAGTAAAACAAGTAGAAATGCCACAATTCATCGGGTTGTTGCTCAAACGGTCATCGGTTGCCAGATAGCAACCCCCCGTGTGTTTGCCGGAGCAATTCCCGGTAAAAAGAAGTGCTGACTCCTAATTATTTCCCATAACGAAAGAATCGCCTTGCTTGCGTCATTAAGCCTGCCCACCACACCAACGGCTGCAGGCTTTGGTTTGCCGTGGGTCACCAGCAGCCGGATATTTTGGACAGCGGCGATGAGGTAGTCCTGGATTCGAACTCGCTCTGTCCCCCGCCATCTCGCTCTTTTAAAACCAT
>QIFJ01000191.1 GCA_003229755.1 Pseudomonadota bacterium | reverse complement strand
CGCCAGCCGTCGCTCGGTGTAACCGAGCTATGGCTGGCAAGCAGCTAGTCCTCCGAAGCCTTGGCGAAGGAGGAAGAGTGCGCAGAGTTTTGACAATTGACCACAGGGTTTCACTGGGGTTTACGGGGTTTACACCCCTCCCTCTTGTCAGGTCGTAGCCCTTCGTCGCTAAAGCTATGAAGGGCGAAGACTGACGAGGGGAGGGGCAGGGGGAGGGTGGCAGGATATCCCCCTCTCCTCGGTCCTCTCCCACCAGGGGAGAGGATGAACGTTGAACACTGAATACTAATCACAATCCGGATAAACAGGTACCTTGCCCCTTGCATCGGGCACATGTTTTATGAATGTGGGCACGGCCATACCGGACGTAAAGCCCCTTATTTTCTTGAGGATATTCAGACCCACCTCTATTGGAACGCCAAAGTGTCTGATCCCGTCCACCTTTTTACAATCGAAAAGGTAATAGGGGGCCACCTTGATCTTGAGAAGCTCCTGCATCAGTTTCTTCATCACATGTGGATCGTCATTGATTCTCCTCAAGAGCACTGTCTGATCTCTCACCACGACGCCTGACCTGGTCAGCATGTCAACTGCTCTTTTTGCCTCAACGGTCACCCCTGGGATGATTAAACTGGGTATTAAGATATACCGGATCGTGTTTTGAAAGTATTTCGCACAGTTCAGGTGTGATCCTCTGCGGCATGACGCACGGCATTCTGGATCCGAGCCTCTTTATTTCAACGTGAGGAATATTTCCCAGTTCGGTGAGTATATAATCAAGCTGATCATCGGAAAGTGCCAGCGCATCTCCTCCCGTCAGCAGAACATCTCTAACCTCATCGTTTTCCCTGACGTATTCGATCGCCTCTTTTATCCTGCTCATGGGGTGAATGACGTCCCTTGAGTCTATGTCCCTCTTCCGCTGGCAGTGGCGGCAGAACATGGAGCACATGTTGGTGAGTTTTATTATTAATCGGTCCGGATACAGCCTGACCACGAGCGGCGGGTAGGCCTGGTTGCCCAGATTTATGGGATACTCGAGACCTGGTTCACCCATGTACTCCTTGATGGAGGGTATGGCCTGGAGCCTTACAGGACAGTTGCTGTCCTCCGGATCCATGAGACTCAGATAGTAAGGTGAAACAGACCATCGATACTGCCTGCCGGTAACCTTTATCTCCCTGGTCTCGTTCTCGGACAGATGGATGATATCTTTTAGCACCTCCACATCCGAAACGCGGTTCTTCAGCTGCCACCTGTAGCTGTTCCAGTCTTCCCTCGTCCCCCCGAGAACCTTCAGAATAAGCTCCCTGGCCTCTTCGTATTCTCTGACCAATTTCAAACCGGTGGGGATCGAATCCCTGATGTCCAGATATTCCGAATCCAGGGACCTCAATCCCGATGTCTGTTTACGGGAGTCAGGCGCACTCTCATCCGCGATTTTCAGGTTTTCCTGGTCTGTCCAGGTCTTGTTGAACAAATCTTCTCCAGCGTCATTGTTAGAGTCGCAAAAAGTCCTTGAGCGGCTTTTTGCTCCTCGGGAAGGCAAAAGCGTCGTTTTTCCTTCCCTCACGGGGTTGTTGTTATTTGTCGTGAAAAGCCCGTGAGCGGCTTTTCACTCCTCGGAAAGGGAAAAGCGTCGTTTCCCCTTTCCTCACGGATCGATGACCAACGATCCATGTTATGGATCCGGGCGCCCATACTCGGGCGCGATGGTTATGGATTCGGGCGCCCACGCTCGGGCGCGATGGTAATACGCAAGTCACTGATTCAGGCGCACCTTAACGGGCGCGTTAAAGGTTTCGGAATTCCGTGAAAATCAGAAAATGTTCGACGTAGCGAGAGAAAGCGGTTCCTACGCTGTAGAAACCGCTTTCTGGCATTAGCCCGAAACTCTATTCAGTTACTGTTCGAGGTACTTTTTTACTTTATCGCCCAATCCCCTGATATCCGCCTCCAGCTTGTTGGCGAGATTTTCCAGGGTCTTGTCAAAATCACTACCTCTGTTTCTCAACTGCACTATAAACTGTTCCAGATCAGCTATCTGAGCCTTTAAAGAATCGACGACCTCCATGACACTTTCTGAATCCAGTTTTGAATCGGCAAAAGCCCTTCTGGTCTCCTTTAATTCGCGATCAACCTTGTCAAGACGCCTTGCAATATTGGGGTTGCTCGCCTGATCGCTCTGCTGAGCTTTCTCCAGCTTCTCTATGCGGGTGGCATTATCCCTGACCTGGCTCTGTACTGAACCGGAAGAAGCCGTCGTTGCACACGCCGGCAGAACAACACCTGCCAGCAGCACAAATGCTACGAGCTTTACAATTTCCTTCATATTGCAACAGGTCTTCGGTCGCTACCTTACCTTACAACAAAATGAGCGCGCCTGTTTTGTGACCAAGCTGCTTCGTTACTGCCCCATTTGAAGGGCCTTTCTTCACCATAGCTGATCGTTTTGATCCTGGAGGCCGAAACTCCGAGAGATACAAGGTAATTCCTGGCACTGGAAGCCCTGCGCTCACCCAGTCCCAGGTTATACTCTTCGGTTCCTCTCTCGTCACAGTGTCCCTCGATGGTGATCATGATATCGGAATCCGCCAGTAAAACGTCCGCATTCTTAGCCAGGATCGCCCTGGATTCAGCGGTCAGATCAAACTTGTCGAAGGCAAAAAACACATCACCAAGCTCGACCGCCACTTGAGGCTTGGTCGGCCCAACAGCAACTGCCTGTACCGGTTTCTCAGATGGCGTGTAATCTGTCACCTGAGCAGGCTGCGCTGGAGTTGCTGCCGGTTCCTTGGGAGTCGTAGAGCAGGCAGCAAGAGTCATAATGAGAAAAACTGCGATAACCAGAACTGATAATGTCACCCTTTTTTTACCGAGAACCACATTCCACCTCCTGAAATGGCTTTAGTAATCTTTCAACCCCTTGAGTGCTTACCTCTCCCCCCCGACAGGCAATGCAGCTGCTTTAACCAGTTACCAAAGGCCTCTCTTTTTACGAGTTACCTTTTTCAACGATAATACCTTAACGTATCTGGCCTACCTTGTAAACCAACATCTATGCTGTCATTTTTTTGTCAGTTTCGGCGACCAGGCGGGGGCTGTTTTGTCTCCATTGCCAAAAGTTACCCTGACTTCACGACGCCCATCCCTGTCCACAAGATATATCTGGTAGACACCGTCACGATTCGAGCTGAAGGCAATGAATCTGCCATCGGGAGACCAGGAGGGCGACTCGTTATTTCCTGCCTCGCCCACCAGCAGCCGGCTCTCGGTAGTCTCGGGATCGGCAAGGGCAATAGCAAACCTACCGTTGACACGGGATGTGTAGGCTATCAGGTCCCCTTTTGGGGACCAGGCCGGAGAGGTATTGTAATTTCCCTCGTATGTGATCCGCCTTATTTTATCGCCGTCTACATTCATCACGAATATCTGAGGGGTCCCGAAACGATCAGATACGAATGCGATCCTCTTCCCGTCCGGTGACCATGAGGGAGATGCGTCTATACTCTTCATCCAGGTCAACCTTGTGTTGATCTTTCCGTTGGTATCGGCAAGGTAGATATCCGGATTGCCGTCTGCATTTTTCATGAAACTTATAGTTTTCCCGTCAGGGGAGAAGTCCGCTCCCACATCTACTCCCATTCCCCTGGTGAGCCGATTCTCGTTGCCCCTTAGACTTAGAGTACAGATCCGGTGAGCCGTCCTTGTATGAAGTATAAACCAGTCCGTCCCCATCGGGCCACCACACAGGCGAAAGATTGAGATTCCGGTTCCGCGTGATCTGTTTCTGGTTTGCTCCATCGTAATCCATGAGAAAGATCTCCTTACCGCCGCCCATATTCTTGACGAAAAGGAGAGATGTATCGAACACTCCCTCCTCACCGGTGATC
>QIFJ01000183.1 GCA_003229755.1 Pseudomonadota bacterium | reverse complement strand
ATCGGGTAAAGATCCGGATCGAATCCGGGGCGGGCGGTAATGGCTGCGTCAGTTTCAGGCGCGAGAAACACGTTCCACGTGGTGGTCCCGACGGAGGAGATGGGGGCCGCGGGGGCGATATTATCATTCAGGCAGACTCTTCCCTTTCCACCCTCATTGATTATCGTTACCAGAGAGAATACAGGGCATCGGCCGGCAGGTCCGGCAAGGGCTCCAATATGAGCGGACGTGATGCTGACCCTGTTATACTTAAAGTTCCACCAGGCACTGTCATATTCGATGCCGAAAGCAGCGAGATCCTGGCAGACCTCACCGAAGGTGAAGTCACTGTTGCAGCGGGCGGCGGCGGTGGGAGAGGAAATGCCCGGTTTGCCACTGCATCGCGGCAGGCGCCAAGGATCGCAGGGGAGGGACGCGCAGGGGAAGAGAAGGAGCTCATACTCGAGCTGAAGCTGATCGCTGACGTCGGGATCGTCGGGCTTCCCAACTCAGGCAAATCGACTCTCATCTCCAGGATCTCCGCGGCCCGTCCCAAGGTCGCGGATTATCCGTTCACTACTCTCGTTCCAAATCTCGGAGTGGTGCGAATGGGTGAATACAGCAGCTTCGTGGTAGCTGATGTACCAGGACTGGTTGAGGGCGCCCATAAAGGTACAGGCCTTGGACATCAGTTCCTGAGGCACGTGGAAAGAACTTCCGTCCTGCTTCACCTGGTGGGCCTTGCTCAAACAGATGAGGACCCTGTAGAGGCCTACAGGACGCTAAGGGGCGAGTTGGAGGCGTATGCACAGGAGTTGGCTCATAAAGAGAGTATGGTTGTCCTCAATAAGTCCGATCTCGTCAACGATAATGAGCGTTCCTCGATCCTGAAGAGATTCAGGGATGAACTTGGATTTAAGCCCGTTATAATATCAGCTGTTGCCGGGGAGGGCATAAATGAACTCGTTGGCACGCTTTACGAAATGGTCAAGGCGATAAAGAATCAGGAGTAAAAAGCCACGGATGGACTTTTTACGACCCAATAAATGAATAACATGAGAAAAAAACTCCTGACCTATTGCAGGAGAATTGTAGTCAAGCTTGGCAGCTCCGTGCTTGAAGATCCCGGAGGTGGTGTAGACCAGGATCTGATAGCATCCCTTGCTGGTGAAATGGCCTCCCTGAGAAAGAAGGGTTATCAGTTCATCATCGTCAGCTCAGGTGCGATATTGATGGGAATGAGGGAGACCGGGAAAAAGAAGGTCCCCGTTACCATTAGTACAAAACAGGCCCTTGCGGCCATCGGCCAGAGCCGGCTGATGCACGCTTACGAATCGGCCTTTTCAAAGTTTGGGATCACAGTGGGACAGATGCTGCTGACAAGGGAAGGCCTCGCTGACAGAAAGCGTTTCGTCAACGCCCTCAAAACGATAGGCCAGCTCATGAAGCTCGAGGTCATTCCGGTTATTAACGAAAACGACACGGTTGCGGTAGACGAGATCAAGTTCTCCGATAACGACCTTCTATCATCCATGGTCGTGAACCTCGCATCAGCGGATGTTCACATAATACTGACGGACATCGGGGGGCTCTACGACAGGGACCCGAGGTTCGGAGAAGGAAAACTCGTGGAAGTGGTGGATACAATAAACGATGAGATAATGGATATGGCCGGTGGGCCCGGTGAGGCAGGCAGTGGAGGCATGTCCACCAAGGTAATGGCAGCCAAAATGACAGCTCACAGAGGTGTTCCAACGATCATTGCTGACGGCAAGACAGATGGAAATCTCACCAGGATTCTGGCCGGTGATCCAGTTGGCACTCTTTTCATGCCGGCAGACAAAAGAATGATATCAAAAAAGCACTGGTTAGCCTATTCGGGGAACACCGAAGGTACGCTGACACTGGACAGCGGGGCTGTGAAAGCTGTCGTAAAAGGGAAAAAGAGCCTTCTGCCGGCGGGAGTGATGGAAGTGGAAGGCGAGTTCGAGGGGGGTGCAATTGTGAGTTGTGCCACCGGGTCAGGTGAGGAAATTGCTCGCGGTATAACAAGTTTCTCATCTGAACAGATTAGAAAGATAATGGGCAAACACAGCGGTGAGATAGAGGAAACACTCGGCTCCAGCCTGGGAGAAGAGGTTATCCATCGAGATGATCTGGTGCTTAAAGTGTAGTTTTAATAGGGTTTCAAGCTGAAGGTTTCAAGTTTCAAGTAACGGATCATCTCCAAATTGGTTGGTGGTCAATATATAATGAAGGGGTTCCGGTAAAAGGCCCTTCGCCTTCGCAACCCCCTTTTAGCTTCGCTTCAGGGCCTTTTACCGGAACCCTGGATTAATACAATCTACTGAAATCTCATTAACTAATTGGGAGATGATCCCGAGTAACTAAAAAGATTTATCAATGACTTGAAACATGAAACTTGAAACGTGAAACCAGCTCAAAATTAAGTTGAGGACTTACACAATGGACGCTAAAGAATTAATGCTGGATATCGGGCAGAAAGCCAGAATTGCCAGTCGGACAATCGCCAACGCATCGCCCGGTGATAAGAACAATGCCCTCCAGATCGCAGCTTCAAAGCTGAGGAAGTCTGAAGGTCCCCTGCTCATGGAGAATGAAAAAGATATTCAGGGCGCAAAGAAGAACGGACTCTCCTCTGCCATGATCGACCGCTTGCGCCTGACTCAGGAGAGGATCGAGGAAATGGCTCTCGCAGTTGAAGAAATAGTTTCCCTCCCCGATCCGGTGGGGGAGGTGACAAAGATCTGGAACCGGCCCGGCGGTTTCAGGGTTGGTCGAATGAGGGTTCCGATAGGCGTTATCGGGATAATTTATGAGTCACGCCCCAACGTTACGATAGACGCTGCCGCTCTTTGCCTGAAATCGGGAAATGCCTGCATCCTCAGAGGGGGTTCGGAGGCTATACATTCGAACACGGCTCTTGCCGCTCTTTTTCAGGAGGGACTTGCTGAGGCAGGGCTGCCTGCAGAAGCGGCACAGGCGGTTCCCACCACCGACAGGGCTGCGGTCAGGGCGCTCCTCACACTGGATGATCACGTCGATATGATCATTCCCAGGGGGGGCAAGCCCCTGATCAGGATGATCATGGAAAACTCCACTATTCCGGTGGTAAAGCACCTCGACGGTGTCTGCCACACGTATGTGGATGCTGATGCGGATCAGA
>QIFJ01000260.1 GCA_003229755.1 Pseudomonadota bacterium | reverse complement strand
TTCCAATATCGGTTCTTCTCCAAATTAGTTGGTGGAATTTCGGTACAGTGTATTCATCCAGGGTTCAGGTAAAAGGCCCTGAAGCGAAGCTAAAAGGGGCTCGGAAGGCGAAGGGGCTTTTGACGGAACCCGGTTATTATGTATTAATCACCAACTAATTTGGAGATGAACCATAATATCTACCTGTTAATAGTAACTTCTTGCGGCGTAGCGGTGATGGTCTCCTTGTTCGATGTCAGCGCCGTTACGGAAAAGGAGAAGGTGGTCCCGTCAGAATCAAACTGGATACCGGCAGTCGGGTCCCATTTAAGGGCATCCATGGAGAGTGGAAGATTGGCCTGCGGTAGAAGCTTTCTCAGGTCATCGTACCCATAGATATCAAAGGTTCGAGGGTACAGGCCGTCTGACGATTGCGCCTGATATCCAATGAGGGCGGACTTCACAGTTCGGACATTGGCGGCCGCTGCCTGAAGGGTTGCCTTGTCCTTACCCCGGAGCGCCTCGACAACAGGGTTGCTGTTGCTGCTCTGACCGCTGTTCCCGCAGCCCAGAAAAATGGCCATGACGGCTATCAATAAGATCAGGGAGACGTTTCTGACAGATATCTTTTTCATTTCACGGTCTCGCTTTTCCCCACTTTCCATGTATTAGAGTGCTCTAAACCCCCAAATCAAGACAGGATCTCAGGTGGCCCAGACCCTTCTCTTAACCATTCTAGAATAAATGAATGAAAAATTATATCAAGCCGGGGTTTTGGTGAATCACGAAGCGAAGCTCAAAGGGGGTTGCGAAGGCGAGTGATTACACCCAAAAGCCCGGCCTTCAGAGTACATTTATCGAAATTCCACCCTAACACTCAGCGCCTGTAACTCAATTTCCAATCTCAAACTTCCAATTCCAATATCGGTTCTTCTCCAAATTAGTTGGTGGAATTTCGGTACAGTGTATTCATCCAGGGTTCAGGTAAAAGGCCCTGAAGCGAAGCTCAAGGGGGTTGCGAAGGCGAAGGGCCTTTTACCTGAACCCGTTTATTATATATTTATCACCAACTAATTGGGAGAAGAACCCCAATTCCCTTCCCCTTTCAATTACTCTGTGATAAAGGAAGCGTCGTATTATTTCAGCAAAAAAAGGAGTAAGACGTGTCAGAGGTCACTTTTCTGGATTCACAGTTATTCGCAATTGTAGTGCTTCCCCTGCTGATCTTCCTCGCACGGATCACCGATGTCACGCTGGGGACGATGCGGATCATCTTCGTTTCCAGAGGATTGCGCGTTATAGCTGCATGCGCTGGCTTTGTGGAGATACTTATCTGGCTGTTCGCCCTGGGCCAGATCATGGCCAATCTCACCAACTTCGTTAACTATTTTGCCTACGCAGGAGGATTCGCGGCGGGCACATTCATTGGTATCACCATCGAGAGTCGTATCGCCCTTGGATACCTGATAGTGAGGATAATAACCCAGCGGGAAGCGACTGAACTTGAGCAGCACCTCAGGGATGAGAACTTTATAGTCACCTCCGTAGACGCCCAGGGAGGACGAGGCCCTGTGAAGGTTCTGTTTACGGTAGTAAAGCGAAAGCTTCTGCCGGGGGTCGTGGAGACGATAAAGACATACAATCCGAAGGCCTTCTATACCGTGGAGGACCTGCGCATGGTCAGCTCCCCCGGTATTCTTCCCATTGAGAGGAAAAAACTCTTCAGGTTTCCCAGCATCCGGAAGGGGAAGTGACCGAGATCCAAGATCCTATGTCCAAGATCCAAGATCAACGAGCCACAGGATTGCTTCGTCACTGAGTTCCTCGCAATGACTGGTAATTACGTTTTGCACGTTGGACATTGGACCAGTCTTCGCATAAAGCTTCGACTTGGCAGGCCTTGGACCTTGGACGCGCTCACACAATCACCCCCCACTCCACAGCGCTCCCAGCAGCTTCTTGAGCACTGATTCTTTTGCCGACGAGAGCACTATCCGTATGTCGCCCTCTTCAGGAGGGACAGTTTCATAAGGTTCTATTCCCAGCCCTTTCAGCGATTCGATCATGAACCTTCTGCTTTCAACCATACTATGGAGAGGTACTGTCCTCAGATCGGAGATGAACTCCACCGCGGGCATGGCAGCGCCAGCGCTGGAAAAGGCCTCAACAACCTTCCCGGCCAGGAAATAGGAATACGAAAACTCATGCCGGTCCGGTTCATATCTACAGTGAATGACCCTTTCGATGGGTTCATCCAGCGTGATGGCATCAAGCACGAGCCGGGATCTGGGATCTTCGTGGGAGACCTGGATACGGCTCCACCCCCCACGCCATTGGGTAAGGACGAGGACCATGTCCTCCGGGGAGATTTCCTGGTCAGTATCTTTCCGGGAGGCGGAAATAAAAAGACCATACCCTTCAAGGCGTTCGGCAAGGTCTTTTTCAAGGTGTATAGGATGTCTGCTTACGTATATGCCGGAGCGGTATCCCATGGTTAATCGGGGTCAGGTCCTGCCTTCTTACCTTTTCCAAATATTTGTAACCCTGTCTGTAAAGGTAAGAAGGCAGGACCTGACCCCAGAATTATCTCAGTACTCCAAGCGCCACAGGAACGGTCCAATCGGGAACCCTGATAACAACGGAATCCATCTCCTCGAGGTTCCCGGCAGGGGCGTCGAAGGTCATATTGCCGGTAGTTCCCGGCAGGATCTCACCTACCTTGATGCTGTCATCGGCCTCGAATCCCTTGGCAAGGTAGATCACAAGGGTTTTGTTGTATTTGGTTGCAAGATCCCTGACCATGACCATGGCACCGTCAGCGGACAGGCTCACTTTCCCCGTAACGTATTCGGCCTTCTCGAAACCTATCAGATCGGCGGACCTTATCTGGGCGGCGCTGGTGACCGGAATACTGATAATCACCAAAGCGACAAACAGAAGGAAGAATTTTCTCATTTTAAGCCTCCCGATTTCATACAATTTTACGATACTGATTCAGCAATACCTATATCATAATATTAGAAGATTTAGTATCTGACTGTGGGCTCTAAATGTGTCCATGTCAAGGTCCGGCAGTTTCGGGTTTCTAGTTACAGTAACTCACCCTCTCCTAACCTCTCCCATCAAGGGAGAGGGATTTACCCCCATACCCCAGTACGCCGTTACTCCGATACCATGGCTGCAGGCCGGGGTTTTGGTGAATCACGAAGCGAAGCTAAAAGGGGGTTGCGGAGGCGAGTGATTACACCCAAAAGCCCGGCCATTCGAATCTCGAATTTCCACTATCTAATTTCCAATGTTCTAATGCTCTATTCTTCATATATACCGACTACCGGCCTCTCGAACACCAGGCCGTCGCTGTGGGGAGCGTCGTCCATCTCGTCCGTGAGGTTCACACCGAAGTTATGACCATAGTGATCACCATGTTCGGACTCCAGTGTGCCGGTCATATCGTAGACCTTGCCCATATAGGCCACGTAGGCGGGACGGCCCTCCTTGCCGTCGTTCTTTGCCAACTCATCCTTTGTAAAGACCTTCATCCGGAACGCTCCTTTAAGATTAACGCAGACGCATATTTTTTATGGATGGACTATTTACGACACTGTATTACCATCGCACCCGAGCTTGGGTGCCCGAATCGATGGCTGGCAAGACATCGATTCGTGAGGAAAGCAAAAAGCCGCTCCCGGACTTTTTGCGACCCTATTAAACAAAAGGATACTCCATTTCAAGGGCCGATGCCAGTTCCCGCACCAGGTCGGCGGCATTTTCGACAGCCGCCTCCCTGCCATCCTCAAGTCCCCTGAAGATGGCGGATATAACAGCGCTGCCCACTATTACGCCGTCAGCTTCCCGGGCCGCGCGGACCACATCATCACCGTTCCTTATCCCGAACCCGACACAGACCGGCAGGGAGCCTTTATCACGGGCAATTCTGGCAAGCTTCCTCCACGGCGCCTCGGCCTCGAAAGCATCTCCGGTGAGGCCAGTCATGGAGACGATGTACAGGAATCCGGACCCGGTTTTGATTATTTCATCCAGTCTCGCATCGGAAGTATTTGGAGCGGCCATGGGGATGAGGGAAACATCTTTTCCCTTGAGTTCATCTCTCAGGGGCCCGGACTCATCCATCGGAAGGTCGGCGACTATCACACCATCCACACCGGCGTCGGATACTCTGTCCGCAAACACGGGATAACCCATATGGTAGACCGGGTTCGCGTAACCCATCAGCACAAGAGGGGCCTCTGTCTTTTTCCTCAGGGCTGCCGCAAGGGAGATCGATTTTTCGAGGGTGGTGCCGTTTTCCAGCGACAGCTTTGACGCCCTCTGGATCAAAGGCCCGTCAGCCAGCGGATCCGAGAAGGGAAAGCCTATCTCCAGAATGTCGGCCCCCGCATCAAGGACTGCCATGGCCAGTTCCTCATCGAGACCGGGTTCCGGGAAGCCTGCAGTAAGAAACACCGCCAGCGCTTTCCTTCAGCCGGTTCATACCTGGGCCCCTCTGGAGATAAGGATCTCCATGTCCTTGTCCCCCCTGCCTGAGAGGCACAAGAGGATTTTTCTTCCCGCGAGGTCGGCCGCGCTCTCCCCTATCCACGCGATGGCATGGGCTGTTTCCAGCGCCGGCAGTATTCCCTCGTCGCGCGTGAACGCTGATGTGGCAGCCAGGGCCGATTCATCTCTTACCCTGAAATACTCCACCCGCCTGGAGGTCATCCAGCTGCTGTGTTCCGGACCCACACCGGGGTAGTCAAGCCCTGCCGATATGGAGTGGGCTGTAACGATCTGACCGTCATCATCCTGGAGTATGTAGCTGAGGCTGCCGTGAAATATCCCCGGGCTGCCAAGACCCAGAGACGAGCCGTGCCGGCCGGGACCGTCACCGGTGCCGCCTGCCTCGATACCTGCGAGCCTGACCGGATCATCCAGAAAGGCGTAGAAGATCCCTGCCGCATTGCTGCCACCTCCTACGCATGCGACAACTACATCCGGCAGCTGTCCGTGTTTTTCCAGAAACTGCTTCTTTGCTTCGATCCCGATAACGGACTGGAAATGCCGGACCATCACAGGATAGGGGTGCGGTCCGACCGCCGAGCCCAGTACATAAAAGGTGTCGGCAACATTGCGCACCCAATCTCTCATGGCTTCATTCACCGCGTCCTTCAGCGTTCCGGCCCCACTCTCCACCGGTATCACCTCGGCTCCGAGAAGCCTCATCCTCTCCACGTTGAGGGCCTGCCGGGCAATATCCTCGACTCCCATAAAGACAGCGCAGGGCAGACCGAAGAGGGCCGCCGCCGTAGCCGTAGCCACACCGTGCTGGCCCGCTCCGGTCTCCGCTATGATCCTTTCCTTGCCCATGCGGGCAGCGAGCATGACCTGGCCAAGCGTGTTGTTGATCTTGTGGGCCCCGGTATGATTCAGGTCCTCCCTTTTCAGCTCCAGCACGAAAGAAGTCCGGGCGCCCGCAAAACGCATTGCGGTAGTCAGGGGGGTCGGACGTCCGGAATAATCCGCCAGAACCGTGTTGAGAGCACCGTTAAATACTTTATCAGCGACAGCGTCGTTGAAGGCATTTTCAAGCTCCTCGAGAGCAGGAATCAGAACCTCAGGTACATACCGGCCGCCGAAGGACCCGAAAAAGCCCCTTTCGGCCGGCATCCTAACAGGCGATGTCATTCGTCTCTCCTCCATTTCCCGCGGCCGCAGACCGGGCCGCTCTGATAAATTCCTCTATTAGGCCATGGTCCTTTACACCCGGTTCGGACTCCACCCCTGAGGCCGTATCCACTCCGAAAGGCTCCAGTATCCTTACCGCCTCACCCACATTATCAGGAGTCAGCCCGCCAGCGACAAATATTCTGTTATTCTTCCCAAAATCCACCGCGATCCTCCAGTCGAATGTCCTCCCCGTTCCGCCCAGCTCACCCTCGACCCTGGTGTCCAGAAGAAAAGCGGATACATCGTACCCGGAGTGACCCTCAAGATCTTCGGCCGAACCCACACGAAGGGCCTTTATAACTGGAGCCTTGATGCCCATACAGAACCTTTCGTCCTCATCTCCATGCAGCTGCACGGCATCCAGGCCCAGAAAACCAACCAGCTCGTTTATCACTCGTAGATCCTCGCCCGAAAAAATTCCCACCTTGGAAATGAAGGGCGGCAGGGATCTGATCATTTCCCTGGCTGCATAAGGATTGAGATACCTGCTGCTTCCGGGAACAAAATTAAACCCCAGAATATCAGCGCCAAGGTCACAGGCAGCGATGGCATCCTCCCCCCTGGTTAGCCCGCAGATCTTTACTTTCAGTGAACCGTTATTCATCTCTTCTTCCCCGCTTCCACCATAGCGCGAAGCCCCGGCACAGCACTGTCACTCGTCACCAATGCCTCCCCGATGAGCACCGCCCTGTAACCCAGCCGGGCTATTCTGGCTACATCTTCAGCTGTTTTCATCCCGCTTTCCGCGACCGCCGCTATCCCATCGCCTATTTGCCCTGCCAGGCGCTCGGACATCTCAAGGTCCACCTCCAGGGTTCTCAGGTTCCTGTTGTTAACACCCACAAGGTCAGCTCCGGAATTGAGCGCTCTTTTGAGCGCAGCCTCTCCGTGAACCTCGACTAAAGGTCTCAAACCCCTGGCCCTGCACCTCTGGATCATTATTCCCAGATCGCTCCCCGAGAGCAGGGACTCGATGAGAAGGATGGCCGATGCACCCAGGCGGGCCGCAAGCTCGACCTGGAACTCATCTACAACGAAATCTTTCCACAGAACCGGCAGAGTCGTATTTGAAGTTATTTCCATGAAGAGCTCGGGAGATCCGCCAAAGAAATGCTCCTCCACGACCACGCTCACTGCCTGGGCCCCTCCTGACTCATACTCTCCAAGGAGTTTGACAGGATCTTTGCCGCCCATAAGCTCACCGGCTGACGGGCTCTTCATCTTTATCTCCGCGATCACCCCGCAACCTGCCGCTTCACCCGGAAGGAAAGCCACTCCTGAAGTTCCCCCGGGTTCATTCTCCGGGCGGAACCGTTCTTTCCAGGCAGCAACGTTCCTTGCGGCTGAATCAGCCGCTCTCGGAAGGAAATCGCCGCTCACTCTGCATCCTCCCGGCAGAGGTCTCTCACCCTTTCCAGGACTGTCATCGCCGCGCCGGAATCCACAGCCTGAGCAGCGGCTTCAAGGCCCTCGGCCATGTCTTTCACACTTCCCCCTAACATGATGGCAGCAGCAGCGTTAAGCAGGGCGGCATCTCTCACCGGCCCCGCTGCTCCGCTCAGGAATTCCAGGGAGATTTCAGCATTCTCCTCAGGAGTCCCGCCTGCAAGGGAGCCTTTCTCGTAAGGACCAATGCCAAAGGATACCGGATCGATCTGGTAAAAGGTCACATCGCCGGCTTCATCAAGCTCCGCGACTGATGTGGGAGAGCTTATGGAAAGCTCATCCAGTCCGTCTTGTGAGGAGACAACCATTGCCCTGTCGCACCCGAGCCTTCCCAGAACCTCGGCCATAAGGGGCAGAAGGTCTTCTGAAAAGACACCAAGGAGCTGCTTTCTGACTCCGGCTGGATTGCAAAGCGGCCCGATCATGTTAAACAGGGTCCTGAAACCCATTTCAGCCCGGAATGGCGCTACTGCCTTCATCGCCGGATGGTAAAGAGGCGCGAA
>QIFJ01000070.1 GCA_003229755.1 Pseudomonadota bacterium | reverse complement strand
GGGATACCTTAATTGCGGAGTTGATGACCAGGGATGTATACTCCGTAACCCCGGATGATACTATTGAAGAATGCATGGCGCTGATGTCCGCTACACACTGCCGTCATATGCCCGTTCTTGAAAATGATCAACTGATCGGTGTTGTGAGCATCGGCGATATTGTCGACGCGATTATCATCGACCAGAATATCAAGATACAGGATCTGAAAAACTACATTACAGGCGGCTACTATGCGCCTAAAACCAAAAAGTAATTACTGCTGGAGTCCGACCCCATTTCCTTGCTTCCGTTTCCCTATTCAGCCGGTTCCAGCCTGAGAATACGGCCGTTTGTCTCGTCAGTCAGCAGGTAAATGAAACCGTCCAGTCCCTGCCTTACATCCCGTATGCGTTTATTCATTCCCCTCAGTATCCTCTCCTCCTTGACTATCTTTTCCTC
The DNA here is from genome assembly GCA_003229755.1 of Pseudomonadota bacterium. Classification (GTDB taxonomy): domain Bacteria; phylum BMS3Abin14; class BMS3Abin14; order BMS3Abin14; family BMS3Abin14; genus SZUA-178. Next base: position 2,765 of record QIFJ01000070.1, on the reverse strand, counting down.
GTCAAGCTCCAGGCGCACCAGCATCCTCCCTTTAAGAGCGCCAACCAGCAGGTCTCCTTTCCAGGCCGGGAACCTGTCACCAGTGTAAAAGGCCATCCCCGAAGGAGCGATGGAAGGATCCCAGTAATAAACCGGCTGCTCCATACCTTCCTTGTGAGTGCCAACCCCGATCTTCAATCCCGAATAATGTACTCCATAGGAGATGACCGGCCAGCCGTAGTTGAGTCCGGCTCCTGGTATATTTATCTCGTCCCCGCCGCGCGCACCATGTTCCACCGTCCACAGTTTTCCCGTTTCAGGATGGATCGCTGCGCTCTGAGGATTGCGATGACCCACAGACCAGGTCTCAGGCCTGTAACCTGCCCTGCCGATGAAGGGGTTGTCCTTCGGGATTGTCCCGTCGGGGTTAATCCGGATCACCTGGCCTCTGTGAATGGAGAAATCCTGAACGCGGTCGCGCTCACCCCGTTCACCTAAAGTGATAAAGAGCTTACCGTCCCCTGCAAAGGCCAGCCGGGAGCCGAAGTGAACACTCGTTCTTGTTTTGGGTACCTGCCGGAAAATGGTACTGAACGACACCAGACGGTTTCCCTCGAGACGCCCACGCCCCACAGCTGTGCCGGCACCGCCCTTTCCCGGCTCTGCATAGGACAGGTAGACCAGGCTGTTCTTATCAAAGCCGGGGTCGAGGGCCACGTCCAGCAGCCCCCCCTGGCCCCGTGCGAAGACATCCGGAACACCCCCAAGGGGATCGGACAATTTACCGTCTTCGGTTACCAGCCGCAGTCGTCCCGGCCTCTCGGTAACCAGCATCCGCCCATCCGGCAGGAACGCCAGGCCCCACGGATTAACAAGCCCGCTGGAAACGTTGACTACTTTGATCCTTGTGAATTCAGACTTGTACACCTCACCTGATATATGCTGATCGCTGATCGCAGGACTGGATAAAAAGGAAAAGGACACAATAAGCAAGATCAATGCAGTCCGCTTCAAAAAACCACCTCCCTTTGAAGTCCGACCTGAACGTCTCGACCCTTGAATAAAAAGGAATTCAGTCCATCGGCTATTTAATTTTAACACAAATTAAAAGTTTCCCTCAAAATTGTGATATTATTTAGTTTGGGGTTTCCGAACATCCGAACATCATTTAACTGCATATTGAGGGGGGGGTATCATGAAGAAAACCGCGCTTTTTCTTTCTTTAATGGCGGCTCTTGTAATTGTCGTCATCGTCCCTGATCCAGGTTTTGCCGCAAAAAGTGCCTGTATTAACTGCCACCGAAATGTAACTCCCAACATAGTCAAGGATTTCCTGAGCGGCGAGATGGGAAAGAACGGGATCGATTGCTCGGACTGCCACGGAGACGGCCACACCGGCTCCGGGGACGTATCGAATGTTCAGCTACCGACGGAAAAGACCTGCCAGCAGTGTCACGAAGATCAGTATGATCAATATATGAGCGGCAAACATGCGGTCGCATGGCTTGCGATGGTTGCCATGCCGAAGACCGGGATTCAGCCTCATGCCTATATCCAGGGGCTCAAGGGATGCGGCGGCTGCCACAAGGTGGGCGTCCGCGACGAGGCCGCAAAGGCCGATTCCCGGTACGGATCACCGTGTGATTCCTGCCACACACGCCACAAGTTCTCCAAGGCCGAGGCACAGCGTCCCGAGGCATGCCGGACGTGTCACATGGGATTTGACCACCCCCAGTGGGAGATGTGGTCGTCCTCGAAACACGGTGTGATCTATCTTACGGAAGGAGACACTGGCAGGGCGCCCAAATGCCAGACGTGCCACATGCAGGACGGCGATCATCGCGTAATGACCTCATGGGGATTTCTCGCCCTTCGCCTGCCTGAAGCGGACGAGGAGTGGATGGGCTATCGGGCCACCATCCTCAAGGGGCTGCACGTACTGGACCCGGAAGGCAATCCCACGCCCAGGCTGGATGTTGTAAAAGCGGGCAATTTAGTAAGGCTCACGTCCGAAGAGTGGCAGGCTGAGCGCGACAAAATGCTCAAGACCTGTTCGAAATGCCACAGCAGGAGCTACGCGAAAACCAGCCTGGTCAACGCGGACGCCATGATCAAAGAGGCCGACAAATTAATGGCCGAGGCTATAGAGATCGTAGCTGATCTGTATAAGCGCGGCATCATAGAACCCGAAGAGGGCAAGGCGGCGTATCCTGATCTGCTGACGTTCTACGACGCGAGAACTCCAGTTGAGCAGATACTGTACGTCATGTTTTTAGAGCACCGCATGAGGGCCTTCCAGGGCGCCTTCCATATGAATCCCGATTACGTTACATGGTACGGCCTCGCGGAGATGAAAAAAGATCTGGTTGAGATAAAATTCGAGGCCGAGAGGATGGTTCGCGAATCGCAGGTGATGTAATTCTGCACTCATTACTGATCAAGCCCCTCCACCTGGAGGGGCTTTTTATGTTTGTACACCCAACTGTGAGTTTCCCTAATTCAAAACGTACTCATACCGAATAAGGGCCCTCCGGAAACTGGTCCGAGGTGAACGGAGAGTCAGCTCTTGGCCTAAAATGCCCTGATAAGGCGCATCGCAACCCAAGTGAAATAATTTATGAAGTGTCGCTAAAAACCGGGATCAGATAATGTATACTGAATGAAGGAAACACGCGTGCTGCGCGGTTTCTTTTTCAGGACGGGGTTTTGGTGAATCACGAAGCGAAGCGAGAAAGGCGTTGCGAAGGCGAGTGATTACACCCAAAAACCCGGCCTTATGAATATAC
>QIFJ01000011.1 GCA_003229755.1 Pseudomonadota bacterium | reverse complement strand
ACAGATGTCTCCGGGCTTGCCGAGCAGATGGATATCTCTCTCGGCAGTGTCTCCACTGTTCAGACAATACAGTACGACGAGGATGCCGGCAGGATCGGCAGGCTTGAGATCACTCTGTTCGAACTATGGGATTACGAGACATCCAGGCTGGAGAACAACGTTGTTGTTGATTTCCTGAAACCCGTCACCGCGACGAAGGAAGAAGCTCCCGCAAGGGTGGCAGGAAAAGCTCCTGACGTCGAGGTCGTCGAATTGACGATTGAAGAACCGGTGATCACCGCCGAGGCTGCTCAGCCCGCTCCGATGCCGGAAGAACCCCTTGAGCCGGCTACCACCATTAGCGATGTGTTTTTCTCCGAGACATCGGACGGCATGGATGTGGAATTTGTCGGGGATGGCGCTATCGGGAGGTACGATGCTCTTAATCTTAAGGGCCCGGCGCGCCTCGTTATAGATATATGGGGTGTGACAAAAGGGTTCAAACCCAGAGTGATCCCTGTTGATACCTACAACGTGGACCGTATAAGAGTCGGCGAGCATCGCAAGGAAGGCAAACTGAGGTTCGTTCTTGATTTCACCAGGGATGATGTTCCTCCCTACAGCATCCAGGAAGTAAATGACCGGCTGATCCTCTCTCTGGGTGTTGAGCGGGCAGCCGAGATAGAAGTTGCCGAGGTAGCTCCCCAGCCTGAGCCTCAAAAAGTCGTTGAAGAAGTGACTGCTTCCGTCCCTGTGCCTGAAGTCGAACCTGTAGCAGCTCCTGCTACTGAGGTTGCTTCTATTACGGCGGCGGGTATTTCCGATATCCTTTACCGGGCAGATGGTGATGACGGGACTGTAATGGTGATCTCCGACGACCCGGTAACCTACAGTGTAAGCCAGCCCGATCCGAAGCACCTTCTAGTAGATCTTTCAGACGTTACACTGCCGGCAGGTCTTGTGAGGAGCATGGATACCCGTAACGAAGGCGGGCCCCTCCAGGCTCTGTCTTCATTTAACCCCAAGGGTGGGGAGGGGGCAAGGGTCAGCCTTACACTGATACCCGGAACCCTGTTTGATATCGATCAGTCGGGCGGTACACTTGCAATAGTTCTTACAGCGCCTGAAGCGCCCCAGCCGGTTGTGCAGGCTGTAGAGGTTGCTGAGGCTACAGTCCTTACCGCCTCTGCCGCGCCCGAAGCACCGGAGCAGGTTGTCGTGGCACCTCCTCCGCCTTCTCCGGTGAAGCAGGCTCCAAAGGTCCGAACGGAAGTGGAAGACATCTCTTCTGCTGATCAAGGGCCGATATACACCGGAGAACTGATCACTCTGGATTTTCAGGACGCCGAACTCAAAAATGTCATTCGCTTGATCGCCGAGATTAGCGGCCTCAATATTATTACCAGCGACGATGTTGGCGGCAGGATCAGCATGAGGATGGTTAACGTTCCTTGGGATCAGGCTCTTGACGTTATCCTCAAGACAAAGGGACTCGGTCAGGTAAGGGAGCTTAACGTTGTGCGGATAGCGCCCCTGCAGAAGCTGGAGAGCGAGCGCACAGCCGCCCTGAAGGCCAAGGAAGCCCAGATGAAGGCCGAGGACCTCCAGCTGAAGATAGTTCCCCTGAGTTATTCAAAAGCCGACGAAGTGGTGGGTCAGTTGACTGGTTTCCTCAGTTCCCGCGGGACAATTAACACCGACAGGAGGACCAACTCCCTGATCGTCAAGGACCTTGGGGAAAATATCGACAGGATCGTCATGCTCGTGGAAAAACTCGATATCCCCACACCACAGGTCAGGATAGAGGCCAGGATAGTGATCGTGGATGAGTCCTACTCAAAGACCCTGGGTATAAAGTGGGGTGGAGCTTATAACGACGGAAGTACTGTCATTTTCGGTAATACGGCGGGCTCTGATTCAACGCTTGGCGGTGGCAACTTCCTGGTCAACCTTCCGGCGTCGAGCCCCACGGCGATACTCGGGTTCTCATTCGGCGGGATAAACAACTTTGACAATCTCGATCTTCGCCTTAGTGCGATGGAACAGGCAAACAAGGGCAGGATTATTTCCAGCCCCACGCTTATGGTCATTCAGAACGAGACGGCAAGCATCGAGGTCAACAACCCCTTCCCGGAGAACAGAACCTCAACTGAGGTGAGTGAAGGGGGAACGACTACCACGACCGAAGTTTCCTTCCCGAATATCTGGACGAAGCTGAGGATAACGCCTCAGGTGACTTCCAACGAAGATATCTTCATGGAAGTTGCCGTGGAAAAGGACAGCAAGGGTCAGCAGGCTATCTTCGATGCGAATACGTTCACCGGTGTGAACACACACAAGCTGGAAACAAAAATAGTCCTGAATAACCACGGCACTGCTGTAATAGGCGGAGTCTATACCGAGAACAGGAAGGATGGCGGCAGCGCGGTGCCGTTCTTCTCAAAGATCCCCATTTTAGGTTGGTTGTTTAAGAACAAGACCGTAGACAAGACCCGGGAGGAGCTGCTTATCTTCATTAACGCCTCTATTGTAGAGGGATAAGCGGCCGGCACGGCACTGGAAGGCGCATCCGTCGTGCCCGGCGGATGCGTTTTTTTTGGAGGAAAAAATGCTTCGATTCCTGACAGCGGGAGAATCCCACGGTAAAGCCCTCGTTGCAATACTGGAAGGACTCCCTGCGGGACTTTCGGTAGATGTTTCATCTATAAACAGTGACCTCGCAAGGAGGCAGGCGGGTTTCGGCAGGGGTCCGAGGATGAAGATTGAGCACGATCAGGTCGAGATCCTCTCGGGAGTAAGGGGAGGCAAGACGCTTGGCAGCCCTGTAGCGCTGCGGATCTCCAACCGGGACTGGGAAAACTGGAAAGAGACAATGTCGGTTGAGGATCTTGTGGGAGATGTAGAGGCTGTAACCCGCCCCCGTCCAGGCCATGCTGATCTGGCAGGTGGTATCAAATACGGACACCAGGATTTCAGAAACGTCCTGGAACGGGCAAGCGCCAGGGAAACTGCGGCCAGGGTAGCGGTGGGTGCCCTGGCAAAACAGTTTCTGGAGAAGTTCAGTATTACGGTCGTTGGGCACGTCCTGTCTATAGGCGGTTCACAGGTGAGCAAGGTTGAGCTTTCAATGCCCCAGATGGCTGAGGCGGCAGATGGATCCGAAGTCAGGTGCCTTGATCCGGATGTGGAAAGCGACATCATCGCCCGCATCGAAAAAGCCAGGTCCGATGGCG
>QIFJ01000138.1 GCA_003229755.1 Pseudomonadota bacterium | reverse complement strand
TCCATCCTGACAACGATCTTCGAGACCGACGGCTCTATTATTCTCAGGAACGGCTTGGGATAGATTCCTATCCAGAAGATGAGCAGAACGAGAGGAGCCATGGTGAAGATCTCCCGGAGGTTGAAGTCCTTGAGCGTCTTGTTCTCTTCGTGGACGATCTCTCCGAACATGACGTTCTTGAACATATGCAGCATATAGACGGCGCTTAATATGATTCCTGTCGCCGCAATTGCCCCGAATAAGTACATCCCCGCGTTGAATACTCCGAGGAGAATGAGGAATTCGCCAATGAAACCGTTGAGACCAGGCAAACCTATGGAAGAAAAAGCGACAATCCCGAAAACAGCTGCAAACATCGGAAGCCGGTCAGCCAGGCCGCCGAAATCGCTCATCATCCTCGTGTGGCGGCGCTCATAGAGCACTCCCACCAGAAGGAACAGGGCGCCCGTTGAAAGACCGTGGTTGATCATCTGAAGTACACTGCCCTGCATCCCCTGTATCGTGAAGGCGAAAAGCCCCAGCATGATGAAGCCCATATGGCTCACGGAAGAATACGCCACCAGTTTCTTCACGTCCTGCTGTACCCAGGCGACCAGGGCGCCGTAAATTATCCCGATGACGGAAATTACAGCGATCGGGACAACAGCTTTCAGTGACGCTTCGGGAAGGAGGGGGATAGAGAACCTGATAAACCCATAGGTCCCGACCTTCAGGAGCACGCCGGCCAGGATAACGGACCCGGCAGTGGGTGCTTCAACGTGGGCATCCGGGAGCCATGTGTGGAACGGAAACAGGGGCACCTTGATGGCAAACCCAAGAAAGAGCGCCCAGAATGCCCACAGCTGTATGTTTGCCGGAAAATCAACGCCCAGCAGGCGTGTCAGATCAAAAGTGTAGATACCGGTCGCGGAGTGGAACGAGAAGTAGATCAGCAAAAACCCGATGAGCATGAAGAGGCTGCCCACTAATGTATAAAGAAAAAACTTTACGGCAGCGTATACCTTCTTGGGACCACCCCAGATACCGATGAGCAGCGCCATGGGTATGAGCATGACTTCCCAGAAGACGTAAAAAAGCACTATATCCAGGGCGAAGAAAACCCCGAGCATGCCGGTTTGCAGTATCAGGAGACTGACCATGTACTCTTTCACGCGATCCGTTATCGCGGAGAAGGAGGAAAGTATTGCCAGGGCACCCAGCATTGTTGTCAAAAGCACCAGGAGGAGGCTTATACCATCCACACCCATCAGATACTGGATCCCCATACTGGGTATCCATTTGGCCCTCTCCATGAACTGGAAATCAGCATATCCCGGCTCGAACTTAATAAGGAGAACCAGCGAAAGCGCGAAGTCAGCCAGCGCGATCCCCAGCGCGGTATTCCGGATCAGGTTGAGTTTCCGACCCGGCACAAACAGCGCCATCAGAAAAGCGCCCGCCGCCGGTAGATACACGATGGCAGATATTATTGGTATGTTCAGTATCTCCATTATCCTCTCTCTAGGTCTCTCTTAACTTCATACCCGGTTGTCCTTAATATCCCTATTCGTGAATTCAGAATTATAATTTAATGCTCTCTTTCCTCTTCCCTTCTTCCTTCTCCCTGCTTTAAAACACCCTCTTTCCTTTTCCCTCAACCCTTCTCCCTGCTCCTAGAAAAACGCCCACACGAGCACGAGCACCAGCCCCGCGGTCATTACAAGAGCGTAGTTCTGTACGAAACCGGTCTGGAGCCTGGCCAGGAAACCGCCTGACTTCCGGGCCGCGTCTGCCGTCCCGTGGAGGACTCCGTCGATTCCCTTCACATCGAAAACCGACCAGCAGAACTGCGCCGCACCCCAGAGGGGTTTTACGAATACAGCATCATAGAGTTCGTCCACCCACCACTTGTTCAGGAACAGATCGTGAAGGAATCTGTAATCCTTCTTTAGCTCCTCTGAAATCTCCGGTCTACGGAGTATTATCGCAAGGGCAAGGGCGATACCGCCTACAGCAACAAGTACGGAAATCCCCATCAGGCCCAGTTCCGTTCCCAGGTGATCTACAGCTTCAACGGCGCCGGCACCGTACTCAGCCACAGACTCGAACAGGGGTCCCAGCCAGTTGTGCAGGAGGTTGAACTTCTTGAATATGGGAATCCCGGCGAATCCACCCACGATGGACAGGAAAGCTAATATCATAAGCGGCACAGTCATCACAGGCGGGGATTCGTGGGCCTTCTTCTCAACCTCCGGTTCCATCCTGGACTCTCCATGGAATGTCATGTAGACCATCCTGAACATGTAAAAAGCGGTCATAAAAGCGGTGATTATCCCAACAAGCCAGAGCATGAAGCCGGCGCCTCCACCGTAACTCGAATTAAAAGCAGAATAGAGGATCTCATCCTTGGACATGAAACCGGCCAGGGGAGGAATACCGGAAATGGCAAGGGAGCCGATGAGGAACGTCTTGTAGGTTATGGGCATGACATCTTTTAAGCCCCCCATTTTTCTCAGGTCCTGCTCCCCGTTCAGCCCGTGTATCACGCTGCCGGAGCCCATGAAGAGGAGAGCCTTGAAAAACGCGTGGGTCATAAGATGAAATATGGCTGCCGTGTAGGCGCCCACACCCGCTGCCAGGAACATGTATCCCAACTGGCTCACAGTTGAATACGCCAGCACTCTCTTGATGTCGTTCTGAGTCAGAGCGATGGTGGCGGCGAAAAACGCCGTTGTCGCCCCGATGACAGCCACTATAGTCATGGAAAGGGGAGCCAGTTCGTACAGGACGTGGCTGCGGGAGACCATATAGACGCCCGCCGTCACCATTGTCGCCGCGTGGATTAGGGCTGAAACCGGGGTTGGACCCTCCATGGCGTCGGGCAGCCAGATATGCAGGGGAAGCTGTGCGGATTTACCCATGGCCCCCACGAAGAGCAGGAGCGTAATAATGGTAACTGTGGGATCGCCCGTCTGGAACTGATGTCCGGCCTGAGCGAAGATCTCATTGTAGGAAAGGGTCCCGAACTGAACCGTTATCAGGAGCATTCCCAGGATAAAGCCGAAATCTCCCACCCGGTTTACAATAAATGCCTTACGTCCTGCCGAAGACGCGCTCTCCTTCTTGAACCAGAAGCCGATGAGGAGATAGGAGCACAGCCCCACACCCTCCCATCCGACGAACATGAGAAGGTAGCTGTCGCCCAACACAAGCAGGAGCATGGCGAACACGAAGAGGT
>QIFJ01000094.1 GCA_003229755.1 Pseudomonadota bacterium | reverse complement strand
CTTAATATATAGTTATGGATTCGTGAGGGAAGGGAAAACGACGCTTTTCCCTTCCCGAGGAGCAAAAAGCCGCTCATGGACTTTTTGCGACTAATAAAAAAAAAGGGAAATGGGCAAGCAATGTCAGAACGGAACGTTATAGTGCTTATCGAAGAGAGCCACTTTTCGATTCCCTTTAAATATGTAGATGAAATTGTCAGTTACGAGAAGGTGCTCTCCAGGGACAATTTACCTGAGGGCATGCTGTCCGAAGAAAGAGCAGAACCCTACTGGGTTGCCGCGAGGGACGAGTGGTTGCCTCTTGTCTTTCTCATGAAAGGCGCAAAAAGGACCGAACATTCACAGGTGGTGATAATCAATCAAGGCCCTAAAATTGTTGCGCTTTCGGTGGATCAGGTTGTGGGGATGGAGGATCTTGATACTCTCCTTCCCCTTCCCGAACTGGTATCGGCTTGCACCCGGTTTCCACTATCAGGTGTGCATCTATGGAAGGAGAAAGTTGTTTTAGAACTTGACCTTTCGAGGTTTATTTAATATCTGTGTTAGGATAACCTAAATGGAAGAAAACCGGTTAATTGCGTTCACAGCAACACAGCACAGTTTTGCTGTCCCGCTTGTAGAAGTAAGTGAAGTAATAGATGTCGGCAGGATCGAATCTATACCCGGAAGCAATCCGCCCCTCGAGGGGCTAGCTATATACCGGAAAGACAAGATACTCCCGGTATTTTCCCTGAACCAGTTACTGGGAGGGAATGAGAGAGGCGAGGGTGACTTTCTGCTCGTCGTGAGAGTGGGTAGTGAGTTGCTCGGTATACGCGTTATGAAGATTGGAAAAGTGACCGGTTATCCTTCAGATGACCATATCAGCAGATACGAAGGTGCCCCCGATGTCCCTGACGGTGCAGTATTGGGGAAATTCCAGGAGAAGGGAGAAGAGTTTCTAATTCTGGATCTGGATCGGCTCTTCAGTGAACTGACAAAAAAACTGGATGGCACTTTCCAGGATCCTGAAGGCCGATCTCTCTGAACATCCCCTGGGGGGAGGAATTGACATGAAAAAAATTCTTGTTGCCGACGACAGCGTTACCATACAGAAGGTGATAGCACTCACCTTTGCCGAAGAGGCTTTCGAGATACAGTCTGTTGGGACGGGTTCGGATGCTCTGGACAAGATCAGAGAGTGGCAGCCTGATATTGTGCTTGCCGATGTGATCATGCCCCAGATGAACGGATATGAGCTGTCCAAGGCGATCAAGGAGGATCAGACCACCAGTAATATCCCTGTTCTGCTTCTGGCAGGTACATTCGAGGCCTTCGATGAGGAGGAGGCCAAGGCCGCCGGAGCCGACGACTTTATAACGAAACCGTTCGAATCCGGAGAGCTCATAAACAAGGTCAAGAACCTGACTGGACCTGTGGATACCGCTTCTGTGCAGGCAGATCCGCCTGCTGCTGAATCAATTTCTGCCGCTGCACCACCACCCGAAGCTCCGGCGATGGTCGTTGAAGATCTGATCTCAGATATTTCGGAAACTGTGGATCTCGGACCTGCAGCTCCAGAGCCCACACCTCCATCGACCGATGGCGAACCGGATATCTGGGATATCCTTAGCGAGGTTTCATCGGGCCTTGAGCCTGAGTCACCTTCGGCCGCACCGCCCGAAGCGGAAACTTCTGTCCCGTCACTGGGACCGCTGGAGGACGCTGGTGTGGTTGACGTTGGAAGTTTTGAGGTGGGTCTGGACAGGGAAGTTGAGCCTGTGCCGAAAGTTCCTGTTGCCGGTGATGAGATTAAACTTGAAGAAGATGTAGCGGAGTTCTCTCCGGTGCCCCAAGAGGCTTCTGTAGACAAGGGAAGACATTTGGAGGAAAGGGAGAGGGATTTCTTCGGGCTCGATGAAATCCGGGACTCCGAGCCTGATATTGGCCCGTTGGATGATGCAATAGAGGAGATCTCCTTCGAAGTTGAACAAAGCCCCCAAAGCGCTCCAGAAGCCGGTGAGGTTTCTTTTATAGTTCCGGATCCCCTGGAGAGCCATCAGGAAGCAACAGGCGAGACGCTTTCGCCGGAGGTGCTTATGTCCGACATCCCGTCTGAGGCAGGTCAGGTAGAGGAAATTCCAGGCGTTCACACAGAATCGGCGCCTGCTTCCGTTGAGATGAGCCCCACCGCCGAGGAGATAGCTCCAGTCCTTGAGGTCCAGGATATACCTTCCTCCGTTGCTCCTGAGGCTATGCCGGATGAAAGCGAGATGCCGGTTCAGGAGATTTCAACTACCCCTGCCGGTGATCAGATCCAGATCGATGATGATCGCATCAGGGATCTTGTCCGGAAAATAGCTGAGGAGAAGGCCGAAAAAGTAGCATGGGAAGTGATCCCGGAATTGGCAGAAGTCCTCATAAGGGAAGCAATTGCAAAGATAAAGAGCGAATCCTGACATAAAATGAAGTTTGGTACTGGAGGGCTTTTCGGGATACCGTGAGCCCTCTTTTTCGTATTGGGTTGTACAGTGTGTGGGTTCATCTCTCAATTAGTTGGTGAAATTTCAGTTTAGTGTATCTATCAGGCCGGGCTTTTGGGTGTAATCACTCGGCTGCGCGTGGGGCTAGCTTCGCTTCGTGATTTACCGGAACCCGATCATAATGTATTGGCCACCAAGCAATTTGGACATGATCCAGTGTGCGAAATAACCCTGCAAAGTGAGAGTGAGAGGAAAAAGAGGTTCATAGATGAAGAAAGAGTTGCCGAAACATTTCAATCCTGCCGAATCCGAAGCCAGGTGGTACAAGTTCTGGATGGATCGAGGCTATTTTCACGCAGATGAGAGTTCATCCTCACCTCCTTACAGTATAGTTATCCCACCTCCTAACGTTACCGGATCGCTGCATATGGGTCATGCCTTCAATAATGCGCTGCAGGACATCCTTATCAGATACAACAGGATGAAGGGACTGGAAACTCTCTGGATGCCGGGGATGGACCACGCAGGAATCGCAACACAGAATGTGGTGGAGAAGGAACTGGCCATTGAGGGCAAAGACCGGCACGCTATTGGCCGTGAACGCTTCATAGAAATGGTCTGGAAGTGGAAGAAAAAATATGGGGGCGTCATTCTGAAGCAGCTGCAGGGACTGGGTGCCACATGTGACTGGGAAAGAGAACGTTTCACCATGGACGAGGGACTTTCCCGGGCTGTGAGGGAGGTTTTCGTGCGCCTCTATCACGAAG
>QIFJ01000115.1 GCA_003229755.1 Pseudomonadota bacterium | reverse complement strand
AAGCATAAAGTGGAGCTGTGATAAACAGGGAAAACACGACTACAATAAAAGAGCGAAACATCATCCACCTCCATCAAATTTAACCGGAGTTCCAGGTTTCAGGTAAAATCAACGCGAGGGAGTACTTGGGCTCCTTGTATTCATATTATTCAATTATAGCAGAGATCTGCCACGCTTAGGTGTGGAGTCTTGCTGGCCTGTGGCCAGAGTCCCAAGGCCCCAAGACCCAGGTGTGCCGGCCCGTGGCCGGAGTCCAACGACCAAACACCAATGTCCAAGGTGAACACGAACTAACAACTTCTGGTTCTAATATCTAATTTCGGATCATCTCCAAATTAGTTGGAGGTCAATATATAATCTATGGATACATATATATCAGGGCCGGGATTTTGGTGAATCACGAAGCGAAGCTCAAAGGGGGTTGCGAAGGCGAGTGATTACACTCAAAAGCCCCGGCCCTATGAACACACTTTACAAAAAACTCAACCACTAATTGGGAGATAAACCCTGATTTCTAAAGCTCCAATGGTCCATTTCCCACACCCCGATTCACCGGTTCATAGTTTCTCCGATTCCATTTTTTCTTTACCCGAAACTAGAAACCAGAAACTCCGCGCCATCGGCGCGGCCCCTCCTCCCTCCACCCTAAACCCTATCCCTTAAGATACTTCCCATACCTCGGAACCCACATCTTTGAGTCTGCGATCTCGCTCAGCTTTGCCGGATCTACCGGTTTTCTGGCAACCTCCTGCTCTATAGCAGTCCTGGCCACTTCAATGGCGATCTCCCTGGAAAGGATCCTGAGGTCTCCGATGGGGGGATAGACACAGGAAAGTTCGAGGCGCTCGGCGGATACCAGCTCCGAAAGCTTTCCTGCCGCCGCCGTGATCATCTCGTCGGTTATAACCTCGGCCCCGACGAGGAGGGCGCCCAGTCCCACTCCCGGGAAGATGAATACGTTGTTTCCCTGGCCGACGATAAAGACTTTTCCCTTGTGGTTTACATCCCGAAAGGGGCTGCCCGCAGCGACGATAGCCCTGCCGTCGGTCCAGTTGAAGATATCCTCCGGTATCGCCTCTGTTTTATCAGTGGGGTTTGACAGAGGGAAAACTATCGGTCTTTTAACGTTGCCGGCTACAGTTCTCACAAGCTCCTCTGTGAAGGCTCCGCCAATACCCGAAAGACCTATAAGGATGCTGACACCGGCATTTTTCGCAAGGTCGAGGAGAGTGATTTTTCCGGGGTCTTTCGGGTTCCATCCCGCGGCAAAATCATTGTTTTTTGAAAACATCTTCTTGTATTCGTCCACACCATCTCTCCCGTCGAATATAGCACCCCTGCTGTCTGTGACGAATATCCTGTTCCGGGCGTCATCGTAAGAAAGACCCTCGGCCAGCAGGGCAGTGTGGATCTGCCTCGCCACACCGATCCCGCCGGCGCCTGCTCCCGAAATGGCAAATATCTGGCTCGCGAGCCTCTCGCCGCTTATTCTCAAAGCCCCCTTAATGCCGGCAAGCACCACCGCGCCGGTTCCCTGGATGTCATCGTTAAAGGACGGAATGTCGTTCCTGTACTTGTCAAGAAGAGAGAAGGCGTTCTGTTTGGAAAAGTCCTCCCACTGCAGAACCCCGTCGGGAAAGTTCCTCTTCACGCCTGCAACGAACTTGTCTACAAAATCGTAGTATTCGTCACCTCGGAGCCTGTTCTCCCTGATTCCCAGGTAAAGGGGGTCGCTCAGCAGTTCCTCGTTGTTTGTTCCCACGTCAAGGGCGACTGGCAGGGTATTAGCCGGATGGATGCCCGCTCCTCCCGCATAGAGAGACAGCTTCCCGACCGGGATACCCATCCCCCCGATCCCCTGGTCGCCGATCCCCAGTATCCCTTCCGAGTCGGTGACAACGATCATTTTGATGTTCCTGTACGGAAGCGACTTGAAGATAAGATCGATCTCGCCAATGTTGCCGGGAGACAGAAAAACACCTCTCGTGAACCGGAATATGTGGGAAAACTTCTGGCAGGCAAGGCCCACCGTGGGAGTGTAGACAATGGGTAACATCTCCTCCAGGTGCTTTAGCAGGAGGGCGTAGAAGAGGATCTCGTTCCTGTCCTGAAGAGCCCGAAGGAAGATGTACTTTTCCAGGTCGGTACCCTTTTCCTGGAAGCTTTCATACCGCCTTTCCACCTGCATTTCGAGGGTGGAAACGGCCGAGGGCAGCAGGCCCTCGATCCTGAAGAGCCGCCTCTCATCATGTGTGAAAGCAGATCCTTTGTTGAGGATGGGATTGTGGAGAAGTTCAACACCATCTGTGTCTATCTCAAATACTTCGTCGCCTTTTTCATCCCTGGAGATCTTGTATCTAAGCATAGCCCCCTCCTTTAGCCGGATACGAAAAAATGTGGAATGGATATCGTCGAATCATGTATCAAATGTTTTGAGTTATGCAAGAAATATTTGTAGTGTAGCGTAGGGAAAAGGAAAGAGGAAAGTGGAAAGAGGGAGGAGTAGAGGATAGAACGTTTAATGCTTGAGCATTGGAAATTGAGTTACAGGCGCTGGGCGTCAGGCACTGGGCTCTGTGGTGGAAAAATGACTTTCAACTTTAAACTCCACGCTAAAGCGTGGCATAGCTGGGTCCAGGGTCCTGGGACCGTAACCGGACGCCGACCAAGGGCCGGCAATAAGGAGCACAGAACAATGAAAGCACCAGAGATGTTGTATGGCGAACGCCTGAGTGAACACAAGCTGGGAAAGTACACGGGAATACTGTGGCACAGGATAGAATCAGGCGGTTCAACCAGATACGCGTATATCATGGCGGTCCACGACAGTGAGACCGACCTGGCCTGCTTGTTCGTCACGTCAGAAATTAACGAGGGAAGTATCGAAAGCAGCGACGACTCGCATTATCTTGGTGTTTTCCACGATAATGGATACGAGAGGACAGAGCCATCGGCCGATTGGGCCGACGCGGAAAAGTTCAGGAACAGGGCTCTTCAGATCACCATGGAAAAGCTCAACATCGATGTAACGGAGCTGCTTGCGCCAGGCGAAATGACCCCATCAGCAAAGGATTAGTTGTTAGTTGTATGTTATTGGTTGTTAGTTGATAGTTTTCTGCAGAATGGGTACTTCTCTTACTATCAACTATTCTGTTAATACACGTCACGCATTACGCGTTACGCATTACGATTTGCCGTTAAAGGGAAGACAAGATGACTGATAATCTGAAAACCGTCTCTACTCATGGAACGGTTCTGGAGGCCGAAATGGTAAAGAACCTGCTGGAATCTGAGGGGATCGAGGCGTTTATCCACGCGCCGCACTCTCACGATCTCTATCCCGGTGTGCTCGGGGATGTGATGGTACAGGTGAGGGAAAGGGATGTGGAGGATGCGCTTAAGGTATTGGAAATAGGGAGGAGGAAAGAGGAAGGAGGGGGTAGTGATGATGAATCGG
>QIFJ01000144.1 GCA_003229755.1 Pseudomonadota bacterium | reverse complement strand
GTGATCGAAAGCTATTCTCTATTATATCACAGCTGAATAGTTGTTAGGCGGGTTTTCATTCAAGCAGCGGAGTTTGTGATTGGTGGATAATGAGTGGGTCCATTTATCCTATGAGCACCTTTTGGTGTATTTATCTCTTCAGATGTTCTTACTAGAAACCAGAAACCAGAAACCAGAAACTGATTTAAACCCTACTGCCACATATGCCAGATATAACTTACCGTTAACTCCGATGTGTCAGTATCGTAATCCACGCCGTTGAAGTTCCACTCACCGTCGAAGGAGTGGGTTCTTAGAGCAACCTGTATTACGCCGGAGTAGGTTACCCTGAAATCGGCTCCCAGGGCGAAGGAAATCCCGGTGCCTTCAACTTCATCGAAGAAGTTGTCCCAGGAGAAAGCGTGACTCGTCAAGCTGAACAGGACCCATGGAGACCAGCCGTTATTATAGACTGACATGAAATCAATTTTCGGGCCGATACTGAAAATAGAGTATGTAATATCCGCCCCCCCCGTATCCTCCAGTGCCAGGCTCGAAATAGCGACATCCAGAGAGATATTCTCGGTGAATCTGTATCCGCCGTTAAGGATCAGTCCGAAACCGTTCTGATCAGTGAGGAACGGCTGAGCGCTTTCCACACCAGCAAAATCCAGCCCTCCACCGAAGTACCAGTTCTCGGCACGTGCCGGCGCGGCCGCAAATGTAATTGCGAGCACCAATACAAATACCGTTAGAATATTCCTGAGCATCTCAATTCTCCTTCCGGGAAGTGATTTACATTATGGAAAGTATATCAGGGTGTAAAGCTTCTGAGGGCTTTTTCCAGGGTTGTCATGTTGTCGATAGAGGACTCAAGCTGCGACATCTCCTCAGCTATAATTTCAGCATGGTTTTTTCTGTGCTCGATCACGGCCTTGATAGCACCGTGAGTGGCCGAGATGGTCTCGGAAAGCCCGTTGTCGAGATCGGATGTGAATTTTCTGAAGGCGTGATCCAGGTTCTGGAGCGTAGCCCACCTCAAATTTTCCACGTTGTGAATGATCAGATCCTCCAGGTGTCCCATGAGGCGCTTCAGTATCAGGGACCTCTTCAGCCCGGCAGGCAGTATCCAGTCGAAAAGACCTGCATGAAGGGGGTTAAGGGAGGAACTCCATTTGTGGGTTACCCAATAGGGCTGTCTTGCGGCATCGAAGGAACCTTTGCTTTCGGGTGCATGATAGGGGATCTCAAAAAGCTCAGAAGCCCCTTTCCTTATAACCTCGATGAGGTCATCTGCTCTAGCCTGGTGCGGTTTCAGAGTCCGGGCGACGTGTTCGTCAAACTCTGCCATTATTTCACCATGCTCATGTTCGAAGAAACCGGGTATTGTTTCAGTGAGAGCCTCACGAGCCTGTTTGTCCATGGACTCACCGCTTTTCGATGTGGCCGTAGCTTCCAGGATTACACTCTCGAAATGAGCCGCGGCCTTTTTCCTCAGGGTTGCCGACTGCCGCTCCAGAAACTCCACGGTCCGCTTCCTTTCACCCGCCAGAAGATCGCCTGCCGAAAGCCTCTGCCTCTCAGCCTCACTTATTTTCTCCTCGAGGAGCGCCAACCTTTCACTCAGGCTTTCGATGGGCATATGCAGTGAGCGTGAGGTGAGGTTGAGCTGCATGAGCACCTGGGTGGCTATATCCGCGCCCTTCTTTGCCAGGGCCTCGGTGAGGACCCTGGTCTTCTCGTTTACCAGGAAATCAACCAGATGTGCTCTGACCCCCTCAAGTCCGCTCCTTGTCAGAAGCTCACTGTCTCCCTTTTGTCTTGCTTCGAGGGCATTAAGCGCGGAAAGAGGGAAGATGGGAGCATTTTCTGAGATCGCGGCCTGTTCCGTTAGCACTCCCTTGAAAAAGGCGAGTGCCGTTTCCCTGTCCTGGTCTCTCAAATAGTCGGTTTTATTGAAGATAAAGAAGAGATGGGAAACCTTTGTGGCTACCTCACGCAGGAAGTCTATTTCAACTTCGGTAACCGGCGGATCGGCGGAAACGAGGAAGAGAGCGGCATCGCACTGGGGCAGGAAGTTCAGTGTTGTCTCGGTGTTGTGCTGGTAGGTAGAACCGATACCGGGTGTATCGATGAGAACGAGCCCCCCTGAAAGAAGTTTGGAGGGATGAAATACTTCAGCTTGAAGCACATTCTTTACGTTTTCAGGATTTGAGTCTTCGGTAACGAACCTGTTCAGATAATCAATAAGGCCGTTTTCTATATCGGGTATAAATTCCTCCGGCGGCCTGCCGTCCTCGAAAATAATTCGGACCCTCTGCTCCGGACCCCAGTAAATAAAAGTGGGTATCGAAGTCAGTGGTACTACAGAGACAGGCAATATCTCATCGCCCATAAGGGCGTTAAGTAACGTGCTTTTTCCCCGTTTGAACTGACCGAGGACAGCAAGGTGAAAATGTTCGGCTTCGAGACGGTTTTCAAGCAGTCTGAGTTTCTCGATGTTGGTTGTGAGTTCAGGCCCGAGATTCTCCATGAGATGGATAGTCTGTGCCAGAAGCCCACCCAGATTCCCGGCGGAATGAGCCCTGCCCTCTAGTGATGAGCCGCTGTTATCTCTTCCGGTCTTTGGATCAGCCATAAAAAAACTCCTTCAGCTGTATCCCACCGGCGGGAGTTAAAGTGTTTTTCAAGTAAAGTGCTCCTGCCGTGGTTGGCGACAAGCAGGAGTCATCAGCCCAATGGGCGGTTAGATGGTGGACCCCATCACCTTTATCCGGGAGGAAAACCGCCCGGTTAGCTGTCGGAGAAGATTCTATGAGAAATACAGGATGGGGTCAATGGGGTGGTGTAATATGAACGGCTGTCAATCATAAACAACCTCCCACTTATTTCCGAAAGGCATGGAGGACGGGGTGAACTGGTAGACCTCGGTGCGGCCGGTTCCCGGGGCCTGTCCTTCCTGGAGCAGCCAGAGTCTGAGAAATATCGCCGGGACCGGCTTTGTATCAGGCCTGTTATTGCCGACCCATGTTTCCTTTTCCTCGATTACCTTCCAGGCCGTACCCTGGTCCCTGTTGACGATTCTCTCACCGACACGCGGCAGACCAAGATTTTTGCGCAGCTCCTTGAAGCTGTACCCTGGTTTCCTGCCTTCGGCAAGTACCCTTTCACCCACAATCTTTATACCGATGGCTCCTAACGGTGCCGTCATACCGATGGCTCCTAACGGTGCCGTCAGGAGAATGGACAGCACGGCGACAGCGAGTATCACCTCACCGCCGGCGACCCCAGCGGCGAGGGGCACAGCGCCGATGGCCGCCTGAACGGTTGCCTTTGGGATATAGGCGATGACCGAGAAGATCTTCTCACGCCGAGCAAGGCGGCAATGGGGACGATCCCGTGAAGCGCTTCTTCGATCCATGTCAGGCCTATGGCCGCCCCCATAACGATAATAGTGCGGCGGGGCGGCCTGAGATCGTAGTTTTTAAAAAGGAGGTACAGGACGTAACCGACAATCAGGCCGATTGCTATGCCCAGGGTGATCGAAACGGGAATGCTTTCCAGCTGTCGCAGTAGGTTTATTTCGCCTCCGCCGTACATCCCCAGGAGCACAGTGAAGATAACGATGACGAACACGTCATCTATTGAAGA
>QIFJ01000263.1 GCA_003229755.1 Pseudomonadota bacterium | reverse complement strand
GGACCGTCTCCGTGAGGAATTCCCAACCGTAGCGGATGGCATCCTCCTTGAAGTAATCCCCGAATGAGAAGTTCCCGAGCATCTCGAAAAAGGTATGGTGCCTTGCCGTCCTCCCCACGTTCTCAAGATCGTTGTGCTTGCCGGAAACTCTCATGCACTTCTGTGTGGACGCGGCCTTGTTGTAGCTCCGCTTCTCCGCGCCGGTAAACGTATCCTTGAACTGAACCATGCCGGCATTTGTAAAGAAAAGGGTCGGATCGTTCTGGGGCACCAGGGATGAACTTGCAACCCGGGTATGTCCCTTGTCCTCGAAATACTTGAGAAAGGTTTCTCTGATCTCAGACCCCGTCAAACCTTTTCCTCCTCGAAGCCGATCTCTTTTATCGCTGCCCAGATGGCCTGCGATGAAAACCCCCTCGATTCAAGATACCTGAAAAGAGCGGCCTTTTTCCTGATACCTTCCTTCCTTATCCTTTTCAGCCTTCTGTCTGCCGCCTGCCTGGCTATATCGCACTCCCGTTCCGGAGAAAGACAGATATCCATGGCACTCTGGGCCAGTTCGGTGTCAATTCCCTTTTGCATCAGTTCGTGGTAGATTTTTATCCTCCCATATCCCCGATTCTCCGACCGGGCCCGAATCCACTGGGAGGTGAATACCGAATCGTCCAGATAAGCCTTTTCAGTTAACTCACCGACAACATCTGATACGATATCATCCTCAAAGCCTCTCTTTATCAGTCCCGATCTTATCTCTCTTTCGCTGTGCATTCTTCTGCCAAGCGCGCGGATAGCCCACAGATATGCCGACCTGTGGCTCTGCTGGAGCATCAGAACCTCTCGAGCTTCAGATCCGTATCTTTTCCTTCAGCCGGCTCTCCTGTGGTACCGCTCTTGTCGCCGGCAAGGTCCTTTTTCATCTTCTCGAATTCCACCCACGATTCGTCCGTGGAGTCGATTCCCTTTACCTTAAGGGCGAAGTCATCGGGCCGGCTGCTCTGCCTCAGGGCTTCATCGTATGTGATCAATCCCTTCTGAAAGAGGAACATGAGAGCCTGGTCAAAAGTCTGCATGCCGTACTGTGTGTATCCTGCGGCAATGACCTCGTTCAGTTCATGTGTGCGATCCTTGTCAACGATGCACTCCTTGACCCGGTTGGTAACTTTCAATACCTCCACCGCCGGCACCCTCCCCTTCCCATCAGATTTCAGGACCAACCTCATGGAAACGACTCCCTGCAGAACACTTGCCAGCTGGAGCCTGACCTGTTTTTGTTGATAGGGCGGGAAGACGGATATGATCCTGTTGACCGTCTCGGTGGCATCCACAGTATGCACAGTGCTGAGAACCAGATGTCCCGTTTCAGCCGCAATGAGAGCGGTTTCGATGGTCTCGAAATCCCTCATCTCACCGACGAGAATCACATCGGGGTCCTGCCTAAGGGCGCTCCTCAGCGCAGAGCCGAAGGACAGGGTATCCGATCCCACCTCCCGCTGGTTGATCATGCTCTTTTCATCCCTGTGGAGAAACTCTATGGGATCCTCAACGGTAACAACATGTGCGGTTCTGTTTTTATTGATGTGATCCAGCATCGCTGCCAGGGTAGTGGACTTCCCGCTTCCAGTAGTACCCGTCACCAGAATAAGACCCCTGGGCTGTATAGACAGTTTCTCCAGGACCTCGGGAAGATTCAATTCATCTATACTGTGGATCTTCACCGGAATAAGGCGGAAAACCATACCGATCGTGCCACGCTGCATGAAAATATTCACTCTGAACCGTCCCAGGCCCGGCACACTGTAGGCAATATCCAGCTCGTTGCTTCGCTTGAATCGCTCCTTCTGCGCATCGTTCATCACGGAAAAAGCCATCCCCATAACGTCTTCCTGGGTTACCCGTCTGGTTTCCGGGAGAGAATGCAGTTTCCCGTCGACTCTGAGAACAGGTGGATTTCCCACTTTTATATGGAGGTCAGAAGCCCTGTAGTTTGCAGCCGACTTCAGGAGTTCATTGATATCAAGTTCAGCCTGTTCGCTCATGTCTCCTCCCCCCCAACGAACTCTTCGGTGAGCTGCAAACCGGATTCTTCCCTCAGTTTCCCTTCCAACTCCTCCATAACCTCCGGATGCTCCCTGAGGAACCCCTTCGCGTTCTCCCGCCCCTGGCCGATCCTGTCATCACCGTAGGAGTACCAGGCGCCGCTGCGAACTACCATACCGGAATCAACGGCCATATCCAGGACGGTTCCCTCCCTGGAGATCCCCTCTCCGTCTATCATATCGAACTCAGCCTGACGGAAAGGAGGCGCCATTTTGTTTTTGACAACCTTGACCCTCACCCTGCTTCCAATTGCTTTGTCGCCATCCTTGAGGGTCCCTATCCGCCTGATATCAAGCCGTATGGAGGAGTAGAACTTCAAGGCATTACCACCCGTTGTCGTCTCGGGGTTGCCGAACATCACCCCTATTTTCATCCTTATCTGGTTTATGAAGATGAGGGACGTTTTGGTCTTGCTCACTGCCCCTGTAAGTTTCCTGAGAGCCTGAGACATCAATCTGGCCTGAAGCCCCATGTGGGAGTCACCCATTTCCCCTTCGATCTCGGCCCTGGGCACAAGGGCAGCTACCGAATCCACTACGATAATATCTATTGCTCCGCTTCTGACAAGCATCTCGGTGATCTCCAACGCCTGCTCACCTGTATCGGGCTGAGAGACTAAGAGATCATCTGTTTTTACACCAAGTTTTCTTGCGTACCCAACATCCAGGGCGTGCTCAGCGTCGATAAACGCGGCGACCCCTCCCATTTTCTGGGCCTCGGCTATAATATGAAGGGTAAGAGTAGTTTTTCCAGATGATTCCGGACCGTAGATCTCCGTAACTCTGCCCCTCGGGATCCCACCGATGCCAAGAGCCGCATCCAGAGGAAGCGCGCCTGAGGGGATAACAGGCACTCCCGGAAGGGCTTCATCCGCTCCCAGCCGCATGATCGACCCCTTCCCGAACTGCTTCTCAATCTGCCCAACAGCGGCCGCTATTGCCTTTTCTCTGTCATTACTTTTCGCCATTTTCCCTACCTCCCGGCATGTCCGGGTCTAATGGTATCAATAACCGCAAAATTATAGCAAAACCCGTTCCAGAATACCATGTTGCTGTAAATACTAGTTGAAAGTTGAAAGTTAAAGGCTATATGTGAAAAAAATAAAAATAATGAAACCAACAACAAACAACTCTAACGTCCAATGTTCTAGCCCAAATCTCCAATTTCTAATTTCCAATGTTTAATATTCTAATTTCTAATGTTCTAGTGCTCTAAATTGACCTTTAACTTTCAACTTTCAACTTTCAACTAGATTTTACGCCCCAGCGGAAAGTCCCTCACCACCTCGTAACGGGCGCCGCCGGGCCCCAGGAAGCTGCGGTAAATAACCAGGTTGTTGACAGACTGCTTCCCCCAGAGAGTGTCGTTCATAGTCCCTATCTCTTTTTCGAGCTTCCCGAGATTGATATTCCCCTTTACCCTCCCGAGGGTCACATGAGGGAAGAACTTCCTCTTCTCCTTCGCCCAACCCAGGGAAACAACGGCTTCCTCCACTAATCTGTAAAGCCTTGAGAGTGTTCCCGTCTGCTCCTCAACGCCCACCCATACAACACGAGGCCTGGAGAGATGGGGGAATGCACCAATCCCCTCCACAACAATATCGAAGGGATAGACCTTCCTGGATACCGCTTTCAGCGATTCTGACAGGTCCTTCAGTTTATCCTCAGTCGTTTCACCAAGGAATTTAAGGGTCAGGTGTAGTCCATCGTGCTTAACCCACCTTACAGGTGCCCTGGCTTCCCGCAGCCGATCCACAGCGTTTTCAAGGGAGTCTTTTATCTCCTCCTCTA
>QIFJ01000186.1 GCA_003229755.1 Pseudomonadota bacterium | reverse complement strand
ATCCCTCCAACACGGCGATCGTAGCAAACTCGCCCAATCCTGAAGGCGCCAAGGCGTTCCTGAACTTCATGCTGTCCAAGGAGGCTCAGGAGCTGGCCAAGGATACGGGCAACTACTCGGTTCGGCCAGACGTAGCGAGGCCCAAAGGCGCCATAGCTATTACGGAAATGAAGATCTTCGATTCGGATTACGTGTGGGCCGCAAAGAACAAGAAGGCGATCATCGGCCAATTCAACATCTACGAGTGGAAGTCAAAAAAGAAATAACTTACACGATCGATTGATCGCGATAACTCAATAGTAGGGGTGAGGGGGCCACGCGGCTTCTTACCCCTCTTTTATTTATTATGATGAAGATAAAGTCATACATTGGAGAGAAGGTAAAGGAACTCAGGATCCTGGCCAGGGACCCCCTCGTTCTGATCCTTATGATCTTCTGTTTTGTGCTTCTGGGGACTCTGGTCATCTATCCCCTTTTTTCGGTTCTGCGTCAGAGCGCCCTTGACGATATGGGCGTCTTCGTCGGCATCGGGAATTACATAGCCTTCTTCCAAAATCCCTATTTCCGCCAGGTGCTTTACAACACCCTTTTCATATCAACTCTGGCAACCCTCGGGGCGCTTCTTGTGGGAACTGTTTTCGGGTTTGCATTGACCAGGACCACCGTGCCCTTTAAGCCGCTGTTTATGATCACGGCCATCCTGCCCATGATCACCCCACCCTTCGTCAACGCTTTCGCATTCATTCTCCTGTTGGGCAGGGTTGGAGTCATCAACGTTTTTCTGCAGAAGCATTTCGGCTTCAAGTTCATCATCTATGGATGGCATGGAATTGTCATATCCCAGATAATTACTACCTTTCCCCTGGCTTTTCTGGTCACTACCGCGGCTTTTTCCAGCTTTGACACAGCCCTGGAGGATTCGGCCCAGGATCTGGGCGCCAGATATTCCAGGGTTTTCAGGACCATTACCCTGCCACTCATAACGCCGGCCCTCATGGCGGCTTCTTTGCTCATTTATATGACCAACCTGAGTGCCTTCGGCGCGCCGGCCCTTCTGGGAGGTGGACTGTCTGTATTATCCGTCGAGGCTGTCATGCAGACCCTGGGTGTCATGGATTGGGGCATGGGGACAACCATAAGCATCATTCTCCTTATTCCATCCTTTCTACTTTTCTATTTCCAGGGGGTTTACAGGTCAAAGCGCTCATATGTCACCGTTACCGGCGCACCGACCCACGCTGAGGTTCGACCTACGCCGGGCATTATCAAGTGGTCGCTGTTCGCTTTTCTTTCACTGGTTTCGGTCATTGTATTCGTTCTTTACCTCGTGATCTTCGCAGGCGGATTCGCCAAGGTCTGGGGAGTGGACAGTTCCTTCACCCTGGCACACTACCGGCTGATCTTCGCCAATACGGGGCGATCTATTGTCAACAGCCTGTGGATGTCATCGGCCGGCGCAGTCGGCGCCGCGCTAATTGGCCTGGTGATCGCGTACCTTATTGAGCGCAAGACATTCTTTGGCAGAAAGATAATGGATTTTGTCGGGATGCTGCCTTATGCCGTGCCAGGTACCATGATGGGACTTGGTTTAGTACTCGCCTTTAACCGTCCTCCCCTGATCTTAACTGGTACAGCTTTTATCCTGCTGCTCGACTACACTATCAGGAGAATGCCCTTCGGATTACGCACTGGAGTATCAACCCTCAAGCAGATCGATGTGGCTTTCGAGGAGGCATCCTCAGACCTGGGAGCCACCTGGGGTATTACCTTCAGGAAGATAGTGCTTCCACTCCTGAAGCCGGCGTTTATCGCCGGAGTTACTTTCGCCTTTATCCGGGCCATTACGGAGTTGACTTCCACCATCTTCCTTGTAACTCCCAGATGGAGGGTTATGGCGGTTGACATCTACAACTTCGTGGAAGCCGGATCACTTGGAATGGCTGCCGCCATGTCCAGCCTGCTAATGCTCATGGTCATTGTTATAATCGCATTTTTCTACAAGCTAACCGGCGCCACCGCCACTATGTTCAGGATGTGATCCACTTGGATTAGGAGGTAGTTCTTCATGAAAAAAGTTCCCGTCGCTATGTCCAATGTAACCAAGGTTTTCGGGAAAGGGCCGGAGGAAGTCAGGGCTGTCGATGGATTCACCCACCAGTTCGAGGCGGGCAGACTCACAACGCTCCTTGGCCCGAGTGGATGCGGCAAAACAACAGCCCTCAGATGCCTTGCCGGTTTCTATCAACCTGAGGAGGGAAACATCATGATCGACGGAAAGCGCGTCAATGAGGTCCCTCCCAATAACCGTCCAACAGGAACTGTTTTCCAGAGTTACGCCCTTTTCCCTCACATGACAGTTTTTCAAAACGTAGCCTACGGTCTGAAAATCGCCAAGGTCCCTGAGTTGGAGATAAAGAAGAAAGTTGCCGAAGGCCTTGAGCTCCTTCAGCTTACTGGGATGGAAGACCGTTCTCCGGACCAGCTCTCAGGTGGACAACAGCAGCGGGTGGCCATCGCCAGGGTCCTTGTGAATGAGCCGGAAGTCCTCCTTTTCGACGAACCCCTGTCCAACCTGGACGCCAAGTTGCGTGTTTACATGCGCGGCGAGATCAGGAACCTCCAGGAAAGATTGGGGATCACTACCATTTACGTCACACATGACCAGGAAGAAGCCATGAGCATCTCCGATACAATGCTGGTCATGAACCATGGACGTATCGAACAAGTGGGATCTCCTATGGATATCTACAGGAAGCCCGCAACGGAATTTGTCGCGGAGTTCATCGGGATGACCAATTTTCTCCAGGGGGTTGTAAAAGATGTCGGGCACGGTTCCGCAGGCATATATATGTATGACACAGTCGTCGAGGTCCAAACGGATGCGGTCCGCAGGATCGGCGAGGAAGTCACAATCGTTGCGCGCCCTGAGGCCCTGAGGTTCAGTAATGGGAAAGCGTCCTCTATTCGTGGAACCATTCAGCATCTCTTTTTCCTGGGTTCGCTCGCCCGTTATGAAATTGCGGTGGGAGACGGGGACACAATTATTCTTGATGATCCCAACCCTGAAAAACTGCTGTCCAGGGGAAACACCGTTCATATCGAGGTCGTTCCGCACTCCGTCTACCTCCTGGATCGTGGCGGATTCAACACCATCTCAGACTGACTGAATTTATTTTGGTTCATCTCCAAATTAGGTTTTGGTGAATCACGAAGCGAAGCTAAAAGGGGGTTGCGAAGGCGAGTGATTACACCCAAAAGCCCGGCCTTGTGATGGCTTTTACCGA
>QIFJ01000137.1 GCA_003229755.1 Pseudomonadota bacterium | reverse complement strand
CAGGAACAGACCTACACCCTCGATGAGCTGGAGCGCGAGCTTGGTCTGGCGGATTGAAGTCACCGATACCGCAAAAAAGCAGTTGGTAAAACTTGACCACCAGGTTCAGTCTGAAATCGTCCGTTACCTTCGGGAAAAAATCAGCACCGATGAGGATCCCCGCCGCTTCGGCGCCCCTTTGAGAAAGGAACTGGCCGGCCGCTGGAAGTACCGCGTCGGCGCATACCGTATCATCTGCGAGATTCAGGACGACAAGGTCCTCGTTCTGGTTCTGATGGTGGGCCACAGGAGCAGGGTTTATAAGTAGAGGCCGGCCAGCCCTTGGCTGGCCTTTGGCCAGAGTCCCAGGACCCAAGACCCAGGTTTCAGCAACCCACCCCCACCTGACCTCCCCCCTCAAGGGGGAGGGATTTACCACCATACCCTGTATTACCAAATACATATGAGGCCTGGGTTTTGGTGAATCACGAAGCGGAGCTAAAAGGGGGTTGCGCAGGCGAGTGATTACACCAAAATCCCGGCCATATCAATACACAGCCTACAGCCTGCTCTTATCCCCCATTCTCTTCCTATAGCCCATAGCCTGCTCTTAATACACTTCCTCATGCTTCCCGACATTAACCGGAATAATCGTCCTGTCGTTAATAAGGAATTCCATTGTAATTCGAAAGCTGATGTTTATGGAAACAGAATGCAGATCGCTGAGTGGACCTTTGAGGCGATGCAGTCGAAGAGATTTGTGAAAAGGATTGATCTCCAGCAGCTTTAGCGTCTTTTCATATTGAGGCAGGAGATCTGGATGACGCTTTGCGAATCTGGCAGCCCTCCTGACGTAGCTGTTAGTGTAGATGATCCGAAAGCTCATTCAGCGGCTTTCGTGAGGCGCTTGATGTGCTCATCGACGGACTCTTCGATGTACTCGCCGCGCTCGATCTCCCGTCTGGTCTCGTAAAGAGCCGCCTCCAGTTCGCAAACGCGCAATCTATTATAGGTATCAAAGTCCATAACAACATAACGGTCCTTGCCACGGACTGTGATGACTGCCTCACCCTCACTCTCCAGGGCTTTGTCAATAGACGTAACCCCTTTGGTTTTCAACTCATTCGCAGCAACTTTTTTCATAGCTCACCACCTGAAAAATTCTACGAAGTCAGCCAATAGGATCTATAATTCACACTATTAATAGTACTGTTTACAATGCTGTATTCAGTACCATACAAACAGGGATCTGGCAAGGAATATTTATAATCCCATGCCGGCCTTTGGCCAGAGTCCCAGGATCCAAGAGCCAGGAGCCAAAAATGTCATCGCGAGTCACGCCTGTGGGCCGGGGTTTTGGTGAATCACGAAGCGGAGCTAAAAGGGGGTTGCGCAGGCGAGTGATTACACCCAAAACCCCGGCCATATGAATACAAACAAAATCACAGCGACTAATTGGGAGATGGACCCTGGCTTCTAATGTTCTAACCCAAAAAATTCTTTCTCCGCGGACCCCAGCGATCCGCCCGAATGGGCGCCCAGCGGCCCTCTGCGTTAAAGCTCTTATCGGTTTTCAATGTTCCAATGCCCTAATATCTATTGCGTTCAAACTCAGTTGATGTTAACCTTGTTTAACAACGTTAACAATGTAAAACAAACCTTGTAAGGAGTCATATATGTTGGGTATACGTCTCGACCCAGAGTTAGAAAAACGTTTAAACAACCTGGCCAAAAAAACGGGGCGAACCAAAAGTCATTACGCCCGTGAAGCGATCCGCCAGTTTCTTGAGGACCGCGAGGATTATCTTCTAGCCCTGGCAGCTCTTGAAAAGAAAGGTCCACGCATTTCCCTTGAAGATCTGGAACGCGAGCTCAATGTGGAAAGTGATTGATGGGAAGATTGGCAATCTGTAAGATAGGAGTCGCTCTTAAAGGAGGGCGCTCATGAGAAAAGAAGAAATAATTCAAGTTCTTAAGAATAACAGAAAGGAATTGAACCGTTTCCACGTTGCTTCCTTGTCCTTGTTTGGATCGGTCGTCCGCGGAGAGGCGAGAAGCTCCAGCGACATCGACATTCTGGTAGAATTCTCTGAGACAGTTGGCATTTTTGATTTTATTCGCCTCAAATTTTTTCTCGAAAAAATCCTTAATTCCACTGTCGATCTGGTAACACCTGATGCTCTCAAAGATAGGTTGAAGTCAGCAATTCTAAAGGAAGCTATACATGCCGCCTAGGGACTGGTCAGTCAGGATCGAGGATATCATCGAAGCCTGCAAACGTATTGTAGAATATGTCCATGGAATATCAGAAGATGACTTCAGCCAGGATACCAGGACTGTTGATGCTGTCATCCGAAACCTTACGGTTATTGGCGAAGCGGCCAGTAAAATTCCAGAAGAGGTTCGATTACGTTATTCCGGTCTTCCCTGGGAAGAGATGCGCGGTATCAGAAATATTGTAGTTCATGAGTATTTCGGTGTCTCCATCCCTATCATCTGGAAAACCCTGCAGGACGACATTCCCCCTCTCATCCCGCTTCTTCAGAAAATCCTGGAAGAGAATCAATAAACCCAAGTCCCATTTTTTTCTCTGTGAAACTCTGCGCTAAAGCTCTTATCGCACTTTAATGTTCTAATTTCTAATACTCTAATGCTCCAATTTCCAATGCTCTAATGTTCTAAACCAATCACCAATTACCCATCACGCGTCACGAATCATTATTCCATTCCCAACGCCTACCGCCTACAGCCAATCGCCTGCCCCTATCCCCCATTCCCTCCCTATAGCCCACAGTCCGCCCTGAGCATCGCCACTGATTTAGTCGAAGGGCCCAACGCCTATAACCCATTGGTTTTGTTACACTATATTAATATTATTTCCTTGTGAGCAACGCGATTATAACGTAAAATGGTTATGTGAATCGGATACCGGAAAGCATAAACACTCTCTTCTGGGAATACGAGCCCGAAACCCTTTCACTGGAACAGGACAGGGACTTGATCATCGGCCGCGTTCTTTCTTCAGCAGGCTGGGATAGTGTCAAATGGCTGCGTTCGGAATTCACCGACAGTGAGCTCAGGGACTTGATTTTACGCTCAAAGGGAAGGAGTCTTTCCCCTCCCCGCCTCCGTTTCTGGGAACTTATGTTGGACCTGCCTCACTTTCAGGTCAGCGAATGGCTATCCGAAACCGGCAGGAGAATTTGGGATGGAAGGGCTACATTTCATTGCCTCCTGGCATCGCCCGACGATATCGCTTGCATGAAACTTTCAGCTATCGCCCAGCGCGGCTCGAAAAAGGATTTCATCGAC
>QIFJ01000312.1 GCA_003229755.1 Pseudomonadota bacterium | reverse complement strand
CGTAGTATCGCTTGCCGGGATATCCCTCCGCATACTTATTCGTCATCAGACAACCCTGGGCCTCAAGGACCATTTCGCTGACCATATTCTCTGAGGCGATCAGTTCGACCTGATGCTCTTCCCTTTCTGTCTCGCCGTGTATTGCCCCGTAAATCTCCGGATCGTACTTTTTCAGTATACTGCTGGACAACTTAATCCTCCGTTCTTTCTTGCAGGCCGGTTTTGGTAAATCCCCTATGTGCCCGGTTCTTCCATCTTGTCGATCCTTCTCCTGTGCCTTCCCCCTTCAAAGTGGGTATCCAGCCACGCATCAAGGATATCAATAGCCAATTCGCTTCCCAGGACCCTTCCTCCGAGTACCAGGACATTAGAGTCATTGTGGCGCCTTGCTACTGACGCGGTAAAATGATCGTGGCACAGCGCCGCCCTGATGCCCCGGTAACGGTTGGCACTCATGGACATACCCAGGCCCGTACCGCAAACCAGGATTCCCCTGCCTGCCCCGCCATTGAGAATGCACTCCGTAAGCTTCCTGGCGAAATCAGGGTAATCAACGGATTCATCGGAGTGAGGGCCAAGGTCCATCACCTCCACATTCCTGGCCTCAAGATGCTTTTTTATGATGCCCTTTAAATCAAAACCTGCATGATCAGAGGCAACTGCGGTTGGCCTGCCTCCTTGTGAATTACTACTCATATTAACCTGCCGATATTACAGGGAGAGGCGTGTGATCGAAAAAACCCTCTACGTTTCCTTCAACCTGATTCGCTTGCCGCATCAAAACTTCCCTGACTTCCCTAAATTCTGCACTCGAAAGACGGTTCCTGAATTCCGGAACAAAAAACTTATAGAGACTATACTTTTCACCCTTTTTTTGTCAAGGAGCGATGCTATCCATGGAGCGAAAATGATATTTTTCTATGCGATTCTGGGGTATAAAAAACAAGCCATCTCCAAATCAGTTGTTGGGAGTTCGGTATAGGGTAACTGATCGGGAAAGGAACTGACTCTATTTATTTCCTATGGACTATCTGAGTTGCAAAGCCGCTGTCCGCGAGGCCAGTCAGTATTTTGTCGGATCACGGATGAAGGACGCCAGCTGTCCGGTACACACAGAAGCCCACCTGCTTTTCGAAGGCCGGAACCTTCTGGTCCTGTCCATCTATCCTGAAAGGCCTGGTCTGTTCATCGCGCCGTCAAAAGGCATCAGGAAGGGGATGATCTCCAGTTTCTCAGATATTCTCAGGGCCCGCCTGAAAGGCGCCAGGCTCGCTGGCATGACCATGCCGCTGCCCGGAGAGCGGATAGTGGAAATGAGTTTTGAGGCGCCATGGCCCAACAGACCAGGTGAGGTTTACCGGCTTATATTTGAAATTATGGGCCGCCACAGCAACCTGATCCTGGTGGACACTGAATCACATATTCTTTCTCCCCTCAAGGCAGTTCCTGAGGATAAAAGCAGGATTCGTCCGATACTATCAGGTTTGACCTGGACACCCCCTCCGCCCAG
This sequence comes from Pseudomonadota bacterium, assembly GCA_003229755.1. Taxonomy (GTDB): domain Bacteria; phylum BMS3Abin14; class BMS3Abin14; order BMS3Abin14; family BMS3Abin14; genus SZUA-178. The sequence continues at coordinate 1,793 of QIFJ01000312.1, read as the reverse complement.
GAGCGGGATCCCCATTGAGGAAGCTTACAGGAATGACCTGAATATCGATGGAGGTTACGACAGGGCGGCCGCCCTTACCCAGAACGTGTCCGGCCTCTCTCCAGCCACCGCCCGGCAGGCTATCGCAATGGTTACTGCCGAAATGGTATCTGACGTCAGAAGCGCCCTTTCGGAGCTGGTCTCCCGATCCGATGGGCGATCAGGGTACAACTATACTCTGGAAGGCCGCCATTACCTCTCCTCATTCATGCCAGTCGAGGCTGACCCTGGCTCCATTGAGAACCACTCCCCCTTTTCAGCGGCTGCCTGGCACTGGCGATCCGACGCCGTTCCTGCGGAACCCACACAGGAAATTTTACCCAGGCCCCATCTGAAAAACAGGCTGGAGAGTTTAAGGATCCGCTACTTCAAAGAGCTGGACGGAGTCGTCAGGGAGGAAAGCAGGTGCCATGAACATGATCAGGTGCGTCTCAAGGCCGAGACAGTGCTGAACAACCTTCACAACATCCCCCGCGGTACAAGTAATATAAGCCTCACGCGCCCTGACAGTCCGGAGATTTCCTTTGACATCGAGCTTATTCCTTCGCTTTCGGCCCAGGAGAACGCGCAGCAGATGTTCGAACTTGCCAAGAGACTCAAGAGGGGTCTTTTAGAGGTGACCCGGAGGAAGATCGAGCTCCAGGCCGGGCTTGCCAGGATCGAGAATGCACTCCTCACCCTTGAGGCCGGTGAAAGCGCTGAGGCCGAAAAGGTGCTGGCGAGTGAAGGACCCTTAGCGATCAAGCCGGATCCTCATGACAGACAACCCCGAGGGCCGGGAAGGGCTTACACCCATTCGGGATTCAGGATCCTCGTTGGAAGAAGCGCGGCCGACAACGAGAATGTTACTTTCAAGATAGCCGGACCCCACGATCTATGGCTTCATGCCAGGGACTACCCCGGGTCCCACGTAGTCATACTCGCCGAAAAGAAAAATGTTCCTGAAGAGGTCGTCCGCTACGCGGCTGGCCTGGCAGCCCGGAGCAGCGGCGCGAAGGGCGACTCATCGGCGGAGGTTATGGTCACCCAGAGAAAGTGGGTCCGGAAGATAAAAGGTGGCAAGCCGGGGCAGGTGCGTGTGGAGCGGTTCCGGTCTGTGAGAGTGAGATTGGATTGAGAACATTAGAACATTAGAAATCAGGGATCATCTCCAAATTAGTTGGTGATTAATACATAATAACCGGGTTCCGTTAATAGCCCCTTCGCCTTCGCAACCCCCTTTGAGCTTCGCTTCAGGGCCTTTTAACGGAACCCTGGATGGAAAATATATTCAGGCCGGGGTTTTGGTGAATCACGAAGCGGAGCTAGCCCCACGCGCAGGCGAGTGATTACACCCAAAAACCCGGCTCTAAATATTATTTTTTCCCACGTGTTCCGACATACCCTGCAGTTTGCCCGCCTACTTCCCAAGGTTCAAAATGGGGGACCTTCCCGTCACCTCAAGAAAGCTTGCCTGGCAGCTGCCAGGGAGGAGGGGCTAACCAGGGTACGCATTGGAAATCAGCACCTTCTTGGGCAAAGCATCTCATAACCTCCGGATTCTGTGTTATATTTTCCTTGTGCCCATGAAATCGTTACTTGTCGTCAAGCTACCTGAAAGGTGTGATATGCTATGAATAGAATTCTCCCCGCAATACTGATGGTCTTCCTGATCGCTGGCGTGGCATACGGCTGGAATTTCGAGAAATCCAGCATTCCGGTGGATCAGATCCAGTCCGGAGGACCCCCCAAGGACGGTATCCCCGCACTTTTGA
>QIFJ01000216.1 GCA_003229755.1 Pseudomonadota bacterium | reverse complement strand
GAGCCAGTCTGTAATCCTGCGGGTCTATCTTTATGAGAATATCGCCCCCAGAAACCAGACCTCCCTCGACAAGCTCAGGATGGGTCCACACAACCTCGCCGCTTACCCGAGCCTGAAGGTTTACCTGGACAGCGGGAATCACGGTACCCATCACGGGAACAAATATCTTCTGACTTGAAGGAACCAGTTCCCGCGTATCTACCATCAACTCTGTTACAGGCGGTTTTCTTCTCTGCGGTTTGGGACGTTTTTTGAGCATATAAAATGAAGCGGCAACTGCAGTTACCAGGATGATAATTCCGACAGCAGTCAGAGTGATCTTTTCCCTGGAAGTGAGCTTTTTTCCATCGGTCTGTTTCGTCATTCTATCACTCTCCTGAACTGTCAAGTTCGTCCCACATCCACGATCCACCCAAGGCACGATAGAGCTTGACGCGGTAGCTCAATCTCTGGAAACGAGCCTGCACAAGATTTCGCTCGAGCTGTTGAGTCGAAGTCAGGGCGCTGAGGACAGGGAGGTAATCATTGAGCCCTTTGCGGTATCGCTGGAGTGCTTCTGTAAGAGCGCTGCGTACTATTTCAAGCCTGTCGGACAGGGCAGAGATGTACTCGGTCTGTTTGCCCTCGTTTACCAGGGCGTCCTCAACTTCCCTGATTGCAGTAAGAACAGCCAGCCTGTAGGCCGCAAGTCGCTCATCCACCAACTGAATCCGTCTTCTTGCCTCGGCCCTCCGGTTTCCCCCGTCGAATAACGAAGCCGTTATGCTTGCTGCGAGGGTTCGTATCCAGTTGTCAAAGAGCAGCGACCATTCACCGGCGCTGAAGCCAGCAGAACCCGTTAACCTCACTGCCGGCAGGCGGTCAGCCCGTGCGGCGCTGACCATCCAGTCCGCAGACTTCAGCCTCAGGCCTGCGGCCCTGACATCCGGCCGCCGTGAAAGCAGATCGGCAGGGATACCAGTATCCGGTATGGCCCCCACCTCTGGAAGATGAGCGGTTCCGAAGCTCAGCCTGGCGCGGGGAGGTTTGCCCAGCAGGACAGCAAGCTCATGCTTAAGGGTCTGCAGCTGTGCTTCCAGGAGGGGAATAGACGATTCAGTTTCCTTGACCGCCTGGCGCTGCTGGAAGACATCCAGGACAGTGGCTGCTCCCTTTCGAAAGCGAAGCTCTATAAGCTCCAGCGTTATGAGGTTGGTCTCCAGCTGGTTGCTTATCAGCTCCACCTGCTGGCTGATGGAGATTATCTCCAGCCACTTCAGAGTTACCTCTGATGCGAGGGTCAGAGCCGCAGTGTTTAGTTCTTCCCGGGATACCTCCATATCAAAACGCGCGGATAAATATTTGCTCTTCACCTCTCCCCAGAGGTCAAGCTCGTAACTGGTGGCCAGACTCAGGGCCCTTTTCTTTTCCGTGCTTGTGGAAACAGAGGCTGTGCCGGTGTCGGTGCGCCTGCGTGTGTTGGATATTTCGGATGTTAACTGCAAGTCAGGCCAGCGGTCCGAACCGGCCTTGACTACCAATGCCCGGGACTGCTCCAGGCGAGAATAGGCCTGCTTCAGGGTCAGGCTGTCCTTCAGGGCTTCTTCAACCAGGCTGTTGAGCTCGGCCGACCCGAAGGATTCCCACCAGCGCTGGGGAGAGGGAGCGCTGGTTTCATAAAGAGTGAAGGTTTGCGGCAGTTCAAGGGGAGCATGTGGGCGCTGTTCAGGTGCATAGGTAGCGCAGGAACTTGCCAGCATCAGTACTATTAAGAGGACGTACCACACCCTGGAGCCTTTGACAAACGTGGTAGAAGCAGGAGTAAAAAAAGAGGATGGGCCGTTTTCTGTCAAGGTAACTTTCAACTTTCTCCTGGTTGAACTCTGGTGATGATCTTAAGATTCTGATAAATGGTACTTGAAAGGACTGATATGCATCCTTAGGTAATATTAGCAAAAAAACAGAGGTTTCTGAAATACAGGTTTGAATATCCAAAACAACATCGGTTATATTGATATCCCTACATGATATAATAAAACACAGCTTACCTTATGCACAATTATCGCAGAGTTATGAGCGGGAGGTTTTAATGGGCAAAGTGGCACTGGTTTTGAGTGGAGGTGGAGCAAAGGGAGCGTTCCAGATAGGGGCTGAAAAGTACGCTCGGGAGGAGAAGGGATATAAGTGGGATGTCATCGCCGGGGTGTCTGTCGGTGCCCTCAACGGCGCGATCCTGGCCATGGAAGAGTACAGGCGCCTGGAGGCTATCTGGAAGACAATATGCGATAATCAGGTATACACCGGGAAATTAAACTTATGGACTTACATTCGGCTATTTCTCGGGGCGAAATCGGTGTACGGGAACGAACCGCTCGCCAGGATAATCGAGAGGGAGATCAAACCCGAAGAGTTCAAGATAGATTTCAGGGTGGGCACGGTTTCACTCAGGACGGGACGATACACGGTTTACCATCATGACAGCCCGGATATAAAGAAGGCGATCCTCGCATCAACTGTAATACCTATCATCTGGCCGCCGATGTCGATCTCCGACGAGTGCCAGGATATGGTGGATGGCTCTCTCAGGCGGTTTTCGCCCATCGGTGACGTTCTCGACATGGATCCGAAGGAAGTCGTCATCATCAATTGCAGACCCAGGCACCCGGCACCGGTGGTCCATGAATTCGAGAGCGTGCTGGATATCGGGGTCAGGACCATAGCCATAACATCCAACGAGATCTTCTCCTCCGATATTCGCGAGTTTATCCACATCAACAGAAACGTGAAGGAAGCTGAGAAGGTCGGCCTTACCCTGCATAACATCAAGGGCAAACCCTACAAGTGGTTCAAGTGCACCATTATCGAGCCCAGGGAGCCCCTGGGCTCGATGCTGGACTTTTCCAGGGAGAATATGGAGAGGACTAAGGAGAAGGGGAGGGAGAGGGCGCGTGAGGTTCTGGGCTAAAGATCAAGTTCCAGGTTCCATGTTCCACGTTCCAAGTGTGTGGATCCAGAATCCGATGTCCAATATCGTTATGCGTGACGCGTAATGAGTGATTTGTTGAAAAATCCTGCCCTTTCCACCCCAGCGCCTATAGCCTGGTTCCCATAATTTCCAATGCTCCAATTTCCAATATCCACCCCACTAATACCCCATATTGAACTGCGCCATGGGGACCTTTTTGTATCCCTTCGGGACGCTGAAAGTGGAGGCTGGAAGGTTTTTTCCCACCATCTTCACCACGGGAGGAGATGACCCGCCCATCGCGTCCTCGTCCACGACCTCTTCCTTCATGAGCCAGCCACCCTTCATCAGTTTGAAGTAG
>QIFJ01000044.1 GCA_003229755.1 Pseudomonadota bacterium | reverse complement strand
TCCTCCAGTCCTTCGCCAGTTCCACGGCAGCCCTTGAAAGGTTTCCGGAATACTGGTCCAGTTTCTTTTCAAAACGCTCGAAAAGGGTGAAGGCGTCGGCAGTGGATCCAGCAAACCCCGCGAGAACCTTGCCCTGATAAAGGTTACGAACTTTCTTCGCAGAATGCTTGATAATAGTTTCACCCATGGTCACCTGACCGTCACTTCCCATTGCGACGTTCCCGTCTTTTATAACCGTGAGCACAGTTGTGCCTTTCATCCCTGTCCTCCTTTCCTGGACGATCTGGGATGGGAACTGTCGTAAACAGCCAGAAGCCTGTCAAGGGTCACGTGAGTGTACCGCTGTGTGGTCTCCAGGCTCTGGTGACCCAACATCTCCTGGATTGCCCTGAGATCCGCGCCACTGTCGAGTAAGTGAGTCGCAAATGTGTGTCGCAGTACATGGGGACTGATGTTCTTTCCCAGGCCGCAACTCCTGATGCGCTGCTGGAGTCTCATCTGTATGCTCCTTATACTCAAGCGTCTGTTACGATTGCTCAGGAATATCGGTTCACCGCGCTTTTCATGCGGCCATCTGGATGTGTCTATCAGGTATGCTTTAAGCCTCTCAGACGCCCGGACTCCCAGAGGCACGATCCTTTCCCTGTTGCCCTTACCCCTGATGCGGATGGTGCCGCTATCCGGATCCCAATCTTCTCTGTCAAGGCCAGCGAGCTCACTTACCCTTAATCCGGAAGAATATAGCAGCTCAAAAATGGCCAGGTCGCGCAGGTCGATAGTCCTGTTGCCGGCCGGTGCGTCAAGTATGGCCTGCATCTCCTCGATGCTGAGGAATCTGGGTGCCCGGCGGGCGGATCTGGGTGTGGTCATGCCGTCGCAGGGGTCTGTGTCGAGGATCCCCTCCCGGATCAGGAAACGGGAATAGGATCTTATAGCCGATATCTTCCGGGCCATAGTAGACCTTGTAAGTCCCTTCCTGAAGAGGTGGCCCAGATAGGACCGAACGGAATCGGGATCCCCATGATCCAGGCTCCTGGATTGGAGGAAATTACCGTATTCAGACAAATCCCTGTCGTACGCAGCGACAGTATGCGGCGATGCTCCCCGTATACTCTTCATTCTGTGAAGAAAACGCTTCAGGTGTTCCCCAAATTCACCAGAGCCTGCCGGGTCTGTTCTACCTCTCGGTTCACTCACAGGTATCTTCCCCATAATAGTTGATGGCTTCGCAAGAAGTCATCAACGCGCCCATTGTGGGGCGCCCGGATCGGGCGCCCGAATCCATAACCTTAATATATAGTTATGGATTCGTGAGGGAAGGGAAAACGACGCTTTTCCCTTCCCGAGGAGCAAAAAGCCATGGTTGGACCTTTTACGACCCTATTATAGTTAAATATATTTCTTTTACTTGTCAAAGTCCATCCAGAAGCCTGTCAGAGAAGCCCGACAGGCTCTTGAAAGTGATTTTTCGGATCATGATACAATACACCTGTAAAAAAGCGAACAAAATTCAGGCGTTATAAACCAAAACCAGTGTCTGGTTTTGGGTGGTTCCCTTTTGGGGGAAGAACCGGAATCGGTCGTTCAAACATTAATCGCGATTCCGGGTTGGGAAAGGTAGGACCCCATATGCTCTACAGCCCTCCTTGCGAGCATCTCCCTTTTTTTCTTTTTGTTCCTTTCGGAAATACCTTCAATGGAAAGCAGCCCGAACTGGGCATTTACGGGTTGAAACGGTCTTCTGGTCGGGATGGTCAATTGTTTCAGGAGCGCCCCTGTCATCGTCGTTGCGGGTGGTGGCTCAGGCACAGCACCGAGGATCAAACTTGAGACGTAAATCCCGGTCATTACGCCGCTTGCCATGGATTCCGTGTATCCTTCCACCCCGCATAATTGCCCCGAGAAAAAGAGGTGCGGTGCCCTGCGAGGTCTTTGAAGTTCATCAAGCAGCCTGGGAGAGTCCAGAAATGTGTTCCTGTGAATACTGCCGAGCCGTTCGAAAGTGGCATCCTCAAGTCCAGGGATCATCCTGAAGACCCTCTTCTGCTCAGGGTGGGTGAGTTTAGTCTGGAACCCTACGATGGAGTACAGGGTTTTTTCCATGTTTTCGGGACGGAGCTGGACAACCGCGTAGGGCCTGGTGCCGGTCCGGGGATCGGTGAGACCAACAGGCTTCATGGGACCGAAGGCAAGGGTCTGGTCTCCTCTGGAGGCCAGGACTTCTACGGGAAGGCAGGCCTCGAACAGGTGTTTACCCTCGAAGGGATGGAGGGGAACTGTCCTGCCGCTCCTTAAAGCTTCGATAAAGTTTTTGTATTCCTCTTTGCTGAAAGGACAGTTAATGTAACTTCCCTCACCTGGATCACTATATCGGTCCTGCTCAAATATCCTTTCGCGGTTGAGACTTTCAGCATCCACTGTAGGCGCGATGGCATCGTAAAAGGAAAGGGATCCGCTTCCCAGGAGCTTTTCTATCTTTTCTGTAAGGGCATCGGAAACCAGAGGACCTGCAGAGACAATAGTGTATACATCAGGCTCCAGTTCTTTGACTTCATCCCTCATAATTTCCACGAGGGGATTTGCCTCGAGCCGCGAAGTAACCAGGGTGGAAAACCTGACCCTGTCCACCACAAGGGCAGTACCGCCGGGTATAGAACATTCATCAGCCGCATCCAGCAGAAGGGAGCCGGCCATACGAATCTCCTCTTTGAGCAGCCCGTGAGCTCTGTCTATGCGAACAGATTTGAGAGAATTACTGCATACCAGTTCGGACAGCTGTCCGGTTCGGTGAGCGGGAGTCATTCTTTGCGGACGCATCTCATGGATCTGAACGGGGATATTACGACGTGCGAGCTGCCAGGCGGCTTCGCAGCCGGCGAGGCCGCCGCCGATCACTTTAACCGGCTTCATCCTCATTGATCCGGTGTCCACAATCCTTGAGAGGACAGACAAGTACCGGGCCGGTACGCAGTTCCTTCCTGGCCATTATGGGGAATCCGCACTGGGGACAATTCACGGATACCGGATGGTCCCAGACTGCATAGCGGCAATCAGGAAAGCTGGAACACCCGAAAAAAGTCCGCCCTTTTTTACTTCTCTTGTGGATCAATTCCCCTGAGCAGCCCTCTTCCGGGCAGTTGACGCCTGTGGATAGTGGCAGAGTGCCCTTGCAGTCGGGATACCGGCTGCATCCAAGGAACGGTCCGCTGCGGCTCTGTCTGAGCACCATCTGGCTGCCGCATTCCGGACATAGCTCTTCCCGCGCCTGTTCCTTCACAGGTTCGACGGAGCCGTCCTCTCGTGTCTCGAAATTGGATGTGAATTTACAATCGGGATAGTTGGAACATGCCAGGAATTCCCCCATCTTCCCCGTCCTGATAACCAGATCCCCACCAGGGCAATCGGGACATTTAAGGTCAGTATGGCCCCAACTGAAACGTTCTTTGTCTTTTTCCGCTTCGTCAAGCTCTTTTGAGAAGGGGCTGTAAAATTCATCCAGCATGTTCTTGTAGGTCTTTTCCCCTTCCTGGATACTGTCTAATTCATCCTCCATCTGTGCGGTGAATTTGAAGTCGACCAGACGGGGAAATTTCGATACAAGGTAATCGTTAACAGCTGTTCCGAGAGCTGTAGGAGAAAAACGCTTCTTGTCCTTGATCACATAATTCCGCTTCTGGATAGTGTCCAGAATGGAGGCATAGGTGCTTGGTCTTCCGATACCCTTTTCCTCCAGTTCCCTGACCAGTGTAGCCTCTGTAAATCTTGGAGGAGGCTTGGTCGTCTTCTTTTCCACTTCCACTTCACGGAGGGAAAGTACCTGTCCTGTTCTGAGCTTCGGCAGCGAAGCCTCGTTTTCAGGATCTTCATCCCTGCCTTCTTCATAAAGGGCTGTGAAGCCGGCAAAAAGAACCCTTTTGCCGGATGCAGTCAACCCGTAGGGCCCTGCTTTAACATCTACCCGGGTCTTCTCAAGTATGGCATCGGACATCTGCGAGGCGATGAACCGCTTGTATATCAGGTCGTAGAGACGGATCTGGTCTTTTTTCAGGAAGGCGGTCACGCTGCCCGGGTCCAGTTCCGGACGGGATGGCCGGACAGCTTCGTGGGCGTCCTGAGCGCCCTTGCGGTTCTTGTAGATTCGAGGGGAAGTCGGCACATGATCCGATCCAAAACGTTTTACGATCTCATCCCTTGCTTTTCCAGCAGCGTCCGCCGAAACGCGCACTGAATCCGTCCTCATATAAGTGATAAGACCGGCTGTGCCCATTTCGCCCAGATTGACACCTTCATACAGCTGTTGGGCGATCACCATTGTCTTCTTGGCTGTAAATCCAAATTTTCGGGCTGCTTCCTGCTGAAGTGTACTTGTGATAAACGGGGCCGACGGTTTCCTGTTAGCCTTTTTTACCTTTACATCTTCAACATGGAAGGCCTCACGCGCAAGTTGATCGCGGATACTGAAAGCCAAATCCTCATCCGTGACACGGATCTTCTTTCCGTTCTGGGTTGCAAGACGAACCCTGAATGGCGGAGGCGTGTCGCCTTCCAGATGTGAATAGACGAGCCAGTAGTCCT
>QIFJ01000250.1 GCA_003229755.1 Pseudomonadota bacterium | reverse complement strand
GTCTCGCGAGCCCATGTCTTCGATAATCCGGAGAAACCACGATCCTTACGCCGCCCATGTGCCTCATCCAGCCGAAGGGTTTACGGTGGAGTGTAGCATTGCCGACGATCCTGCTGCCGGCACACGCCAGGACGGGGAAAACTCTCTTATAATCTATGTTCTTTATCCAGCCACGGATCACTCCTGGATTGGAAACGTCGTTCCTCAGATACAGACGATCCCGGTCGGCAAGCCCTGAAAAAAAATCAAGGAGGTCTTCCTCGTCAGTGCGCACCATGGGGCGCAATGTAACCGATTTACCGTCTTTTAATCCCACTTCTTTTGGATAACGCTCAAGCAGCATCAATCTTCCATATTCCAGGACCCTGACACTGATTCTGAAAACTCCACCCAATTCTGCCAGAGAGTGTTTACATCGTTGGTCATTATCAGCAGGTCGTGTTTCACATCGTTAGCGTCCATGACATGATCCTTCAGGACAGCTTCCTCCCTGAAGCCGAGTCTTGAAAAAACTCGTCTGGCATCAAGCTGATCGGTGAGCATTTCAGCCACAAGCTTTTCCAGCTTGGATGCAAGGGCGTTCTGGAAAACCTCCGCAGCCATTATCCTGGCAAGACCCTTTTCACGGTATTCTTTTCCCACAACGATCCTGATGCTGCCAACATGCCTCATCCAGCTGAAGGGGTTACGGTGAAGAGTCGCATCCCCAACGATCTCACTGTCAGCAATAGCCAGGATCGGGAGCACTCTATCGTAGTCAATGTTCTGTGCCCAGGATTTAATCACTTCGGGGTTGCTGACATCGTGTCGGAGATACAGCCTGTCGGCTTTTTCAAGACCTGTGAAAAACTCCAGCAGACCAGCTTCATCATCTTCCACCATTGGCCTGAGGGTAAGGCTGCTGCCGTCTTTAAGAGAGATCTCTTTAGGGTATTCATCTAGTATCATGACTTCCTCCGCCGATCATATTTGCCACAGAATAAGCTTATGAAAGGTATTATAAACGAAGGAGTTCACCTTTCCAATCGTTAATGAGTTAATTCTTTTCCCTTTTCAGGAATCGCTTGCCGGAACGGTAAACTATGTATCCAGCGCCGGCAAGGAATCCACCAATATGTGCCCACCAGGCCACTCCAGAGTAAGTTCCACCCTGGGACATGAGAGAAATTGAACCGCCCGCGAACTGAATAAGAAACCAGAAACCGAGGAAGATGAAAGCCGGTATCTCCACGATCTGTATAATAAAAAAGATCGGTATAATGGTAACCACTTTTGCCTTTGGATACAGCAGAAAGTATGCTCCCATGACGCCGGCAATTGCACCGCTCGCTCCGATAGTCGGAATGCCTGAAGCAGGGTTCGTGAGCATGTGGACTACAGACGCGATGATCCCGGATGCCAGATAAAAAATAATGTACCTGATATGACCCAGGGCACTTTCGATATTGTCACCGAAAATGTACAAAAACAGCATGTTCCCCAGGAGATGGAGCCATCCCCCGTGGAGAAAGATGGACGTGAAGAATGGGAACAGCGCGTAGAATATCAAATGGGGAGCGGAGACAAAAATGGACAGGGTACGGTCAGGCACTACTCCAAATACATAAACGAATTTCTCCAGGTTGGACCCGAGTGAGAGTTCAAAGACAAAAGCCGCTACGCTCAACCCGATGAATATGTTATTTACAATTGGGAACGTCTCGGAGGGTATATTATCCCGCAGAGGGATCATCGTGTCGGTTTTACCTCAAGATAAAAAAACGCCATGTTGGGTCGCTTCTGACCAACATACGCGGATATAATAATAGTTGCAGGTTGTTAGTTGTGAGCTACCTGGAAACCAGAAGCTAGAAACCAGAAACTGCCTTCCAGGTTTTTGCCTTGTTTAACATCGTCTATCCCACCGTCTGGAAGGCTACTCTTCCACCGCTGGATAGCGCAGACATCCCTGACCCAGAAAAATGGCTTCTTCATCGAGCTCTTCCTCAATGCGAAGCAGCTGATTGTACTTTGCCACTCTCTCTGAACGGCATGGTGCTCCGGTTTTTATCTGTGCCGCGCTTGTGGCAACAGCCAGGTCGGCGATGATCGTGTCAGATGTTTCTCCCGAGCGGTGGGAGATAACTGTTCCATACCCTGCTCGCCTGGCCAGGCGGATCGTCTCCAGGGTCTCTGTCATAGTTCCGATCTGATTGAGCTTGATAAGGATGGCGTTGGCAACACCCTTCTGTATGCCCTCCGACAGAATATGCGGGTTCGTGACGAATATGTCATCCCCCACGATCTGGACCTTGTCGCCGAGCTCACGTGTTAATGTGATCCAGCCGTCCCAGTCATCTTCTGCCATCCCATCCTCGATGGAGACTATGGGATAATCGTCAACAAGAGATGCGTAGTAGGCGACCATTTCTTTCGGGGTGAGCTTCTTTTCTTCAGAGGCCAGAATATACTTACCCCCCTTGAAAAACTCCGAGGCCGCCGGGTCCAGGCATATGGCCACATCCTCACCGGGAGTATAGCCCGCATTCTCAATTCCCTTCATGATCGCGTCCAGTGCCTTACGGTTACCGGCAAGACGCGGAGCGAAGCCACCCTCGTCTCCAACGGAAGTGGACTGTCCCATGCCCCTTAAGATCTCCTTCAGATTGTGATAGACCTCCACCCCAATTCTGAGGGATTCAGCAAAAGTGTCGGCTCCCCATGGGAAGATCATAAATTCCTGTATATCGAGACCGCTGTCGGCGTGTACCCCACCGTTGATAATATTCATTTGGGGTACTGGAAGGATATTCGCCGACAGTCCCCCCATATAACGGTAGAGTGGAACACCGAGCTCGTCAGCGGATGCCCTTGCCACCGCCATGGAGACGCCGAGTATAGCGTTTGCGCCCAGCTCATTCTTGTTCTCAGTGCCGTCGAGCTCTATCATGACCTGATCGATCTCGGCCTGTAACAGCGATTCATAAGCGATGAGTGCGGGAGCTATCTTATCGTTAACAACTTCTACTGCCTTCAATACTCCCTTTCCCATGTATCTTTTCTTGTCTCCGTCACGCAGTTCGAGAGCCTCCAGCTTCCCTGTGGAAGCGCCGGAGGGCACAGCCGCCCGCCCGAAAGCTCCACTTTCCAGGAACGCATCGACCTCTATTGTAGGATTTCCCCTCGAATCCAGAACCTGCCTTGCAACGATATCAACGATCTCGCTCATTTCTAACTTCCCCCTGTGTCATGTGTGATTTGAGGATTGCATATTGAAAGAGATATTATCTGTTACAGCATCAGGAGCTGTCAATGCTCTTTGACCGTTGCTGCTTCAAACTCGTTTTTTTT
>QIFJ01000262.1 GCA_003229755.1 Pseudomonadota bacterium | reverse complement strand
TAATCAAAGTAAGGCTAAGGAATTTCAGGTAATCCCTGGTGTAGGTAAAGTCATTTCTCAGGATTTTATTGATCTGGGATATCGAAAAGTTTGGAGAATGAGTTAAGGAACTTAAAAGTACCTGATAAAAGTATCAACCAGACCGCGAGAACGTTGGAGGCGCTACGCGGTAAGTTCATTGGCTTGGTCTGGATATACCAGGCGTTAGCTGAGAAACAAGGAGACGAAAATGAAAATTATGAAATCAATCGCCAACCCGTTCACTGCAGTATTGCTGGTTCTATTAATGCCCGGTTTAGTCCTTGCTGAAATGGCCACAAAGGTTACTCCGGACACATTTATTCGCGCGGAATCTGATCGAATGTTTTCAGATATTGCCAAACAGGCAGGCGGGGTGAACAAGTTTTTCCATTACCGCAATGTAACACCTCTGGACAAGCAGACCGTTATCCGTATGAATCGGGACACTCTGTATTCCATGTCCATCGTCGATACCCAGGGTGGCGCAACGGTAACTTTCCCGGAAATTCCGGAAGGCCGTTATGCATCAGTATATGTAACCGATAACGATCACTATGTGCCTGTGGTTTTCTACGAGGCTGGTATTCACAAACTGCCGCAGGATACCAGGTACCTGGGCGTGGCTGTGCGCATTCAGCTGTTCAACCCGAACGATCCGGAAGAGATCAAACTGGTCAACAAACTACAGGATCAGTTTATTATCAAGGCCAGCTCGGCCGATCCCTTTCCGCCTTTCAAATGGGACAAGGTATCACTGGACGCCTTGCGCGCCCAGTATGAAAGAGATGCGGCCGACTACACTAGTTGGAATGGCATGCAGGGGCCTCGTGGAAAAGTCGATGAAAAGATCCGCCATCTCGCAGCTGCGGCCGTCTGGGGACTTTTCCCGGAGTGGGATGCGACGTATCTGAACTACAGCGGAGATCACGACACCGGCTCCTGTTGGCGGGCAAGCTATCAGGTACCCGAAAATAAGGCATTCTGGTCGATTACAGTGTATGGAAATGATGGTTTTCTTAAGAGTGAAAGTTCCATTGTTAATTCCTCTAATGCCAACCTGAATAAGGATGGTACATTTACCGTCTATTTCGGCTCTCGCGCTCTGTGCGGAAAGGTCGCCAATCGTCTCGATATAACGCCAGACTGGAACTTCCTGATGCGTGTCTACCGTCCCGGAAAATCGGTGCTGAACGGCAGCTACGAGCTGCCGAAGGCGCAAAGATATGTGCGCGATATGATCGAGAACTATATCCGGGAATATCCCAACCAGGAACAGACCAAGATGATGCATACATGGTTGAAGGAGCACAAGAAGGGCACCTTCTGGTTCACCGGATTGGTTGATCCAACCGATGATACCGTCGTTACGCCGCAGGCTACCGTGGATTACGGCTACAACTGGTTCAGCCTTTCCGATGGGCCAGCCATTGTGAAGACTCCGCTGTACGATAAATTCTTCTCCGTGTCAGTGTTTGACATGAAACACAACGTACCTGCGGTCATCGTCAATCCTGACAAGCCCATTTTGTTGATTCGCCCGGGGCAGAAAAAGCCCAGAGGTGATTTCCATGTGGTCGAGTTGGGAACAGATCAGGGCTTGGTGTTCACGCGTATGGTGGTCGTCAACAATCTAAAAGAAGTTGAAGGTTTGAGAAAGTACTTCAGCATGGAAGGTGGCAAAGGTGATATGAGCCGGGACGTGTACAGGTTCTCGCCGGAAATTGAAAAAGCGGCGCTTGGCGTCATCAAAGCAGTAGTGCCTTTTCTTAATCCCGATGTGGCTTTTGGCGAAAAATCGGGCGATGCGGGCATGATTTCGTTGGCGGGCGGGGTAATGCTGGGCCAGTTGGGTACACCTGCCGATATAGTACGTTATGGGCTTATCCTTTCCGACGAGTTTGGCCAGCCATTTAATGACAAAGACACTTATGTCCTGACCGTACCGGCAGGTCTTGTGCACGACAACGGTTATTTCTCGGTAACGCTTTATGGCTCTGATAATAAGCTGCTGATACCCAACGACAAAAAAATATACGACCGCACTACCTATACCGCCGAGAAAAATCCAGATGGCACATATACCATTACGCTCAGCCCTTCAGGTGAAGGTAAAAATGGTATACCTGGTGCTGGGAAAGCGTTTTACGGAATACTCAGAGCTTACGTTCCGGTCAAGGGAGCAGATATGACGGTCAAGGTGGAAAATAAATAGTCTTTCCCCCCATAGCTCGAAGAGCGACGGGGGAAGGCCCGGAGGGTCGCGGCAATCTCACGCGAAGCTGTAACCATCGAGCCGTTCGGAGTCAAAGCCTCGCTCTCCCAGTTCTCTCAAAATCAGGCCGCAAGTAGGATGCATTCCTTATTCTTCCTCTCCCCTTGCGGGAGAGGATAAGAGGAGGGGGGGGAAAAGATTTTCACGTTCCTCTTTGCCTGTCCTGAGCAAGCGGAGCGCGTCGAAGGGCTCCGAACGGCTCTTGACATCGTGTTCATCAAAGAACTGCGAAGAAAAACGTGGGGTCGGAGTCCCCAGTTTCATGTTTCATGTATCAAATGAATGTTATTGGGAGGAGTCCCGCAGGCGGCGAGGTGCCGCGGCAATCCCGGCCTCTCGAAGTGTCTGGCATCGAGGGTGAGTAATCTTTTGGATTTTGAGTGTTGGATCTTGGATTGTTTTCATAAACAGAAGTGTCCGGCACAGTGTTTCGGAGCCTCGCTGAATTCGGAATTGGATCGCTCAAACGAAATGAGAAAAGCGGCAAGAATGAACCTGCTGGGTGCAGGGAAATACAACAATTCTCGTCCTGACCCCGTTGGTTCCGGACAAGGCGGCATGGGGGATGATGGAGGATCAGGAGGTATGGGCGGCGGCGGAGGTCACCGCTGATTTCGGCTCCATCTCATCTCTGGTGTCTGGCACCGGGGTTCCGGGGTTTCTCCAGATTTTGCCGTTCGATCCTTTCGAACCCCCTTCATGAACCCCCAAAACCAGAAGAACGCCCTTCCATTCGACAGGCTCATGGCAGGCGACGCACTTACGTTTGCTCAAGACAGGCTGCATCAGCGACCTGTTAACTCCACGATCTGTCAAAATCAGTCATTTTCCTACCCCTATACCCTGGGTCTCTGACACCGAGGGGGTTCTTTTTTGATATAATAACAATACCTACAGAAGGTTTCCAATAATCACACTGCTTGATCGCGAGAGCCAAAGAGAAAAAATCTATATTTGCCAAGGGGTTAAGGATGGTTGTCCATAGTATTAATAATCAAAGTAAGGCTAAGGAATTTCAGGTAATCCCTGGTGTAGGTAAAGTC
>QIFJ01000298.1 GCA_003229755.1 Pseudomonadota bacterium | reverse complement strand
TCGTTGCGGCAACGAACCGTGACCTTGCCGCGGATATCAAGGAGGGCAGGTTCCGGCCGGACCTTTACTACAGGCTCAATGTAGTTCCCATACATATCCCACCTCTCAGGAGCAGGATCGAGGACATGGATCTTCAGGTGAAATATTTCATGGAAAAGTTTGGCGACAGGCACGGCAGGCCTGATATTACTCTTGCCCCTGAAGTAATGGCCGCCTTCGCCGCGTACCAGTGGCCCGGCAACGTCCGCGAACTGGAAAATGTCGTGGAGAGAATGATCCTTCTTTCCGAGGGGGATATCCTTGGCCCCGAACTCCTGCCGGCAGAGATCGGGCAGACAGAGCAGCTGACCTCTGACAGCGGCTCCATGACGGACACTGTCGAGGGCCTCGCGGCAGCAACAGAAAAACAGATGATACTGGATGCCCTGGAAAAAACCGGCAACAACAGGACAAAAGCCGCTGAACTACTGGGCGTCAGCCGCAGAACCTTACAGAACAAGATCAAGAAATATGGATTGTAGGTGCCAGCCTTTTATGAGCCTGGATTCCAAATCGCATTTCCGATCAAGCAATTCCACGCCGCAGGAGTTCAGTCTTCATAAAATCTCCTGATTTTTCTGACCGGATCTCACCATCCTCCACCATCATAACCCGATCTGCAAAATCAGTGATGCGCAGGTCGTGGGTGGCAACGATGACACATCTTTTCTCCTCCGCAGCGTAACTGTGAAGAAGCTTTATAATATCAAACCCCTGGCTGCTCTCCAGGCTGGCTGTAGGTTCATCGGCAATAATCAGCTCAGGATTGTTCGCGATCGCCCTGGCAACGGCAACTCGCTGCTTTTCACCCTGGCTGATTGTGGATGGTAGTTTCCTGGCAAGGTGCCCGATATTGAACTGATCAAGGAGCTTCCCGGCAACCGCAAGCGCGTCGGATCTCTTCATGCCGGAAAAGCGCAGGACCATCGCTATATTTTCGACAACAAGGAGAGAATCGATAAGTAGAAAATCCTGAAAAATAAAACCGATGCGCCTCGCTCTGAGCAATTGAAGTTCCTTATTCGAGTAGTCCCCAACAGGCCTTCCGAAAAGAGACAGCGCCCCTGATGTCGGGCTGAGGAGTCCCGCGATCAGGGTCAGGAGAGTTGTCTTCCCGCTGCCGCTGGGTCCCAACAGCACGAGGAGTTCTCCCGGCGAGGCGCTGAGGCAAACATCTTTGATCGCATGAAACTCCATGTCCCCATCAACAAAAGTTTTATTAACTCCTTCCAACTCCACATAGTTTTTCAGATTTGATGCGATTCTCATGAGAACGCCTCCAGTGCATAGATCCTTCTCAGCCTCTGCATGGATATCAAAGAGCTGATCACGCTCATTATCAGGACAACAGTTACAACTGAGATTATCTGCAGGAAAGATGTCTTCGTGCTGATCTCCGGGGTTATTCTCTCAATGAAATTCACAAGGGGAAAGTAAAGAATTACACCGGTGAGACATCCGGCAAGAGAGATCATGATGGATTGTGAAATGACCATTCCTGACACAAAGCCCCTGGGTGCCCCCAGTGTTTTAAAAACGGCGAAGTCCTTTCTCCTTTCAAGAATATTGACCGACAGCAGCAAGCTCAGGATCGTCGTCAGCACTACAATGCCGATAGCAGCTATTGTGTAAATAAAAGGCAGAAAACCGGTCTGGAGTTCCTTGATGTTGTTATTCAGGAACGTTTCATGATCGTAGACCTCCACACCGTTGAGCTCAAACTTGATCTCTTCTGCGATCGCATCAAGATCCGCTCCCGGCTCAGCGTTTACGAGAAAGCTTGTTACTATACCCGGATATCCGATGAGGAGCTGAGCCCGGCGGAGAGTGACGAATGCATACTGGATCACGAGAGCGTTCGTGCCTCCGCTGAGTCCTGCTATCCTGAGCTCCGTATCGCGGACTTTTACGATTTCACCGACGGAAAGATGGAACTTTGACGCAAAGGCGCTATCAAGGACTATCTCCTGGTCATTTTCCACTGACCGCCCTTCAACGATACGTGGTGGACCGCCCGATTCAGCTTCAGGATCGAATCCAGCCAGGTAGACTGTCGCCTGTTTATCTCCCTTTCTTATCCCGCTGAGAAGGAACAGCACGCTGGAGACAGATTTTACTCCCGGGACGTTTTCAATATCGTAGGTATCTTCGGTAAACAGGATGGAAGTGCCTCTAAGGATGTTCCATGCATTAGAAGACAGCACCCAGAGATCAGACCTGTTCTTGCGGATGTACTCAACCGAACCATCAGCCACACCGTGATAGGCTGCCAGCAAAAAAAGCATCATAACAATACAGAGGGATATGCCTGCCACCGTAATTGCGAGCCTCAGAGGCTGGCCTGTCAGGATCTTTGCTGAGTATGAATTCATGACTGACTCCTCACCTGTTGAAATGCAGGCCCTCTGGAGGACACAGTATTTAAGCTCTTGCCAAAATCTGTATCCGTTGCATCCGTAAAACTGCTAATCCCTGTGTTCCTGATATTGGCCAGGTGAAAATCGCCGTAGAAAAATGTCCTGTCCATAGCGGAAAGCTTTTCAGATGTTGATGTACAGATATTCATCGAGTCGGTCAGTTGTGGAGGGTCACTTCGGAGTACGAAGAGTGTCCAGAAGGCCAGCTTTGACCCATCCCGTGACACACGAATGATCTCCCTTAAAGTCTGTTCATATTCATCATCGGACATGTACTCGAAAATATTGGAGAGGTTGAATTTTGAGTATGAATCCGGTGGTTTTTGCTTCAGCAGTCCCTCGAGAGATCCACATACGAGGTTTATTTTGCCTATATTGCTTTTAAGGAAGTGAAAATTATCCTCGGCAAGGTACGGGTGTACTGCCTGAAGGTCTCTGTAATTGCCTCTCAGAATATATTCGACAAAAAAGTTGTCTGAAACAGGCACTTCAGTAAGGCCCCGGCACGTTCTGGCAAGAAGTTCACCTGCTACATCTTCAAGTGTCACGTATTTGAAGTGGCCCGGGTCCCTGCCGAGATGACCAAGTATGAGCTTTCCGAAGAACACCCTGAACAGCAGTCGCCACTTCCTGTTGTTCCACACCTTCCTGTAGAAGGCGCGCTGATCTTCAATGGCAGGCAATGCAAGAAGCTCATCGCATACCGCCTTTGAATGGATCAGAGGCAGGACCAGTCTCCGGAATTTAGAAAAGTATTTTTCCAATTTCCCGGCGTGGATAACTCCCATCTTCAGGTTTTCTTCCCGGGGATCCCAGTATTGCCTGGCGCTGTCGGTAAGGGCTCCCCTTACGTTTCTGTACAGTTTGAGCCTGTCATCCGCTG
>QIFJ01000130.1 GCA_003229755.1 Pseudomonadota bacterium | reverse complement strand
GAAAAGCGTCGTTTTCCCTTCCCTCACGAATCCATAACTATATATTAAGGTTATGGATTCGGGCGCCCATGCTCGGGCGCGATTGTAATGCGGTGCAAGTCATCAAATTAAAAAAGGCCCGCTTCTGGCGAGTCTGGTCGCTGGCGGACCTCTCCTTAGAGCATCAATATCTTACTCTTTAAAATCAAGATCTCGAAGGCAATAGAGGCTTTCCTCATCAACCTTACCAGATATTCCAGCTCTTCATCCTCAAGCTTTCGGTTCCATGAAAAGCCCACAATTGCCGAGACGGTGTGCTTCCGCAGAACCAGCGGGCAAACTGTGATCTCCTCAGGGGGGGTTGCCGAGAGGGTCCTGAGCCATGAGTTTGTAGAATACAGGTCCTTGCCGGATCCCCTGAAGACTGTTCTGGATTCCTGAATAAGGCTAAGGATGCTGTGGGACTCGAGTGTAAGATTCCATGAGCCGAAATCCCCGGCAGGCTCAAGTTTGCCGCCGGACATCCATCCCATGGCCTCCTGCCCTTTGAGTATGAACATGAAAACATCATCCAGGACTCTCAAGCTTCCGCTTATGATCGTGTGGGCCACATCATCCCGGTTTGAAACTTCCATAAAGGACTTTGAAAAATCTTCTATGGTGAGAGCGTCCTCTTCCAGCAGTTCGTGGACTTCCAGATCATGCACCTGTTCAGCTTCTTTGCCTGGGGTCCTGTCGAACTGGTCAGGTGTTGTTGTAACTGAAATATAGCGAGCCTCTCTCTTCAGATTGTAGTAACGCTCAAGAGCCTGAGTGATCATGAGTTCGCTCGCTACGGCAGGCTTGACGACACTGTCTGTCCTGAAGGAAACTTCGTCGATAACATCCAGCCGGGTCGGGTCCCTCATGGCAAGAACGATCTTGTTCCTTTCCTTTTTCAGGGGAATAATGCGGTGCTGCTCGATGAGTTCTATGGGTACCGAGTCAAGGGCGTCCTGGGGTAGGTTTTCAAAATGGTGCTTTTCAGCAAAAGGTACGTTGTGCTGGGATGCAAGGATCTTGAGAAGAGTCTCCTCCTTTACGGCTCCCATTTCAATGAGGTTCGTGCCGAGTCGTCCACCGAAGATCACCTGTCTCTGAAGGGCTTCCTCCAGGACCTGCATGGTTATGATACCCTGTTCAATCAGCAGACTTCCCAGGTTCTTCTTCATGCTGAAGGTTTCCTTCTTCATCAGTGAGCGGCTTTCTGCCGAAAATTCGGGCTACCTGCACGCTTACCTCGAATAAAATTACCAGAGGCCCGGCCATCATAAGCTGTGTGGCCACATCCGGTGGAGTTAGGGCCGAGGACAGGATAAAAGCTATGACAATAGCGTACCGCCGGTTTTTAGCCAGCGTTCTATATGATAATAGACCGATCCTGGAAAGGAAATAGGATATTACCGGCATTTCGAAGACAAGGCCGAAGGCAAGGAGCAGTTTCGTGGCGAAAGAAAAGTATTCTCTTACAGAAGGGAAAGGCCTGATACCTTCGCTGGCAAAACCCATGAAAAATTTGAAACCAAAGGGAAATACGACAAAATATCCGAAAGATGATCCCGCGATGAAAAACAGGGTGGAAAAGATCACGAAGGGAACTACTACTACTTTCTCTTTTTTATAGAGTCCCGGAGCTACGAATGCCCAGAACTGGTAAAAAATAACAGGCAGGGCCAAAAAGAGACCACCCAGGAAAGAAACCTTGAGATATGTGAAGAACGCCTCAGAGACACCTGTGAAGATCATCCAGGAGTTCTGTTCCGGGAGGGAGCCCAGCAGGGGTATGGCCATGAACTCAAAGATCTTTTCCTTGAAAGCGTAACAGGCGAGAAACCCCACTCCTATAGCAAGGAAGCAAATGATAAGACGTTTCCGGAGCTCCGCGAGGTGAGCTGTGAAGGGAAGCTTCTGGTCAGGCATCCGTTTCTTCGTCTTCCAACACGCCTCCCTCGATCTCGTCAGGGGAGTATGAGATCTTCGGATCCTCTTCCGGAGGAGGCTTTGGAGCGACCCCGTCGGCCAGCTGGGCCTGATCGCCTTTTTCGGGCTCTTCTTCTGCTTCTTCTCCAGATTCAGAGTCAGGGATCAGGTGGGGATACTTTTCGGCAAGCTCCTTATGCCGTTCGGTCTCAAGGTCGACCCTCACAGACTCCTGAAGGTCGTCAGCGGCTTTCTTGAACTCCGCAAGACCCTTGCCCAGATGCTTTGCCAGTTCAGGAAGACGCTTGGGCCCGATAACGATAAGGGCCACTACCAGGATAACTAATATTTCAGGCATTCCGATGCCTAACATATGGCTTCCTCGATCAAGATAGGTTGATCAGCGAGACAGCTGCAACTCGCGGGATGTATAGGATCATGGTAATGTGTCAGCCCGCACTGAACCTGAGAGAGATGTGGGAATGATGCCGTGTTTCCTGTGTTATGAACAGAAAAAAGCAGCTAAACTTCTTTGATGTAGAAGGTTTTATATGTTATTTAGGAAACCCTGTCAACGAAGGCGGGAACAGGAACAATGGACGATGAAAAACTGAGTAAGGAAATAAGGGATCTGCTCAGGCAGCGGAACGCGGTCATGCTTGCCCACAACTACCAGAGGGATGAGGTTCAGGAGATCGCCGACCACACAGGTGACTCCCTGGGCCTTTCCCAGATCGCCGCCGAATCCGATACTGAAGTGATAGTTTTCTGCGGTGTGCACTTCATGGCGGAATCAGCCGCGATACTAGCCCCGGATCGGACTGTTCTGCTGCCTCGTCAAGAAGCCGGCTGCCCAATGGCGGACATGATCGATCCGGCCGGTGTCCACCAGATCAGGGAGCGGTACCCGGGAGGGACAGTGGTTGCCTACGTCAACACCTCGGCTGCGGTGAAGGCCGAGAGCGATATCTGCTGCACATCGGCAAACTCAGTAAAAGTAGCCGAATCCCTGCCGCCGGACGCGGATCCTCTTATCATGATCCCTGACATGAACCTCGCCCAGTATATCGCCTCCCGGGTTGATCGAGAAGTGGTATGGTGGGAGGGTTACTGCCCTATACACCATGTATATACGGCCGAAGATGTATTGAAAGTAAAACAGGCCTGGCCGGACGCTGTGTTTGCGGCACATCCCGAATGCCGTCCGGAGGTACTGGAGCTTGCTGATCACATAACGAGTACATCCGGAATGTACGTATTCGCAAGGGAGACGAAGGCAAGGCAGATAATAGTGGGGACTGAAAAAGGCGTTCTTTACCGCATGAGGAAAGAAAGCCCCGATAAGACCTTCATACCCCTGTCCGAGAATATGATCTGTCCCAACATGAAACTCACAACTCT
>QIFJ01000160.1 GCA_003229755.1 Pseudomonadota bacterium | reverse complement strand
GCTCTATCTCGCTCAATACATTATCGACACTGCGGTACCGGATGCCACGGACCCCGCTTTTTCTGTCTTTGTCGATCTGGAAGCAGAAGATGCACCTTCTGTTGCACCCCCTGGAGGTTATAAGGGTGGTGACCGGTTTTCTTCTGTAGGTAGCCGGTGGAGGGATATATTGATTCATATCACCCAACAGCTCTCTGGCGGGGAAAGGCAGCGCGTCCAGGTCTTCGGTTAACGGCCTCTGCGGGTTTTTGATTATTCCTGTGCCTTGCCTGAAAACCAGTCCCCGAACGCCATCGAGATCTTTCCCGTCCCGGAGCCTGGCCAGCAGCTCGACAATAGTCGGTTCCCCCTCACCCGTGATGACTGCATCGATGCTTTCGCTTTCATGGTTCAGACACCGCTCCTGCATGGCGATCGGATAGGGTCCGCCGACACAGGTGAATATCTCCTTATCAAGCTTTTTGACGGCATCCGCGGTCTTTATAGCCTTTGGCCAACCGAAGGTTGTCGAATAAATGCCCGCTATATCGGGTTTAAACGCCTTTACACGACGTAATAGCTCTTCATGGCTCATGAATGCGCCGTTAAAAAATTGTACCTCATGGCCGGCCTTAAGAAGGCTGGCACCCACATAAAGGGCTCCCAGCGGCTGCCAGTAATTGATTTGTGAGGCAACAGTTCTGGAGGGAAATATCTCTTCAGGGCGCCACGCCGGATGGATCAATGCGCATTTCATGAGCCTGTCCCTGTCGGAGAAAGTTCTTCCCACCTCTCTCTAAAGGGCTCAGGCCTCTCGGCCATTACACCTTCGGCTGCAGCAATGCCGGACTCTATGGCATGATCCATGTTGTAATACCTGAACATCCCCCCTCTTCCAATCAAGCGCAGATTGCAATACCTATCGAGATAGTTGCATATCTTGTCATGTTGCTCGGTGTAGCCAACTTCGAACAGCGGGTAGGCCCTCGGGATGCGTAAGATTACTTTGTCTATTACCTCATGCCTTTTGATAAAACCCAGATTTATCAAATTTATGATGGTCCTTTCAGCCAGATCCCCGTCACTCGCGCTCCAGGTTTCATCGCCGCGAAAACAGAAATGCTCTGTTACCAGCAGGGTCTTACCTTCCGGCGCCATCTTTCTGCTCCAGTTTGTCGGTTCATGAATCCTGCCAAAAGGGATTTTTTGCTCAGGGAAGTATATCCAGGTCTGATCGGTTACCCTTTCACGGTTAACCATAATGGTCACAATCACCAGGTCTCTGTATTTGAGCCTGGATGCGGCATCCAGCACATCTGTCGGTGGCTTCGGATGTAGCAACTGGACCAGCGTGGCCACAGGAATGCTGGATATGAATTCGCTCCCTTTATGCATACTGGTCCGGCTGTCCATCTGTCCAGTCCGGGTGGTAACACTCTCTATTCTGTCGCCGCAATGATCAATCCGCACGATGCGGGAACTGGTGAGCACACGGTTGCTTTTTTCGATCTCCTCCTTCAGTTTCCCGGCAATCCGCCCAATCCCCTGAGACGGATAGAGGAATTCACTCGCCAGGGTGTGGACATCCCTGCCGCTGTATTTGAATAACGCCTTTCTGATAGCCTTGCCGAGTGAAAGTCTCTGAATGCGCTGTTCAACCCATTCCATACAGATCCGGTTGCAATCAATACCCCAGACTTTTTCGCTGTATTCCTTAAAATAAATATTGAACAGGGTGCGGCCGAAATGGCGCACAACCCAGTCCTCAAGTGAAACAATTTTCCTGTCCCCGAATCGTTGTCTTATCTGCTCGACTGCATAGTCCAGGATGATTCCTGAAGCTTTCGGGATGCCCATGCCGGAAACGGCATTCAACGGTTTCAACGGGTAGTCAAAATACTTGTCGCGCAGCAGGATCTTGCTGGAGCGCCTGACCACAAGCAGCTCATTGTTCAGGATCTGCCTGACCAGATATTCCGTCTTTTTGTTGTTTGTTTTAAACCTGTGACCGCCTATGTCAAATCTAAAGCCGCGATAGTGTATGGTTTTTGCCAGGCCGCCAACCGTTGCATCCGCCTCGATGACAAGTATATCTGCTCCTGACCTGGACAACGTATAGCCCGCCCCCAGGCCAGCGAGGCCTGCTCCGAGAATGACGACCTCATTTGTCTGACGATTGGTGACGTCCAAATGGAAACTCCTGTGTGACGCCGGGTGTCAATGTAAAAACGTTATCATTCTGCGCTCAACTCCCGGTAGTATTCCTGGTCTTCCGCGCTAATTCCTTTGGTAGTTTCCTCGCCACCGCCGCCGCCATAACTCCCGGTCTCCACCGCTTCAAAAAAACCCGGCTCCACACCTGTAGAAGACGATATACTATAGCCCGCCAGAAAGCCCAGTAGCCCCGCTACCAGCGTAATTAACATCCAAAGGTTATTTTTCAACGCTTTGCTCCTTTGGCCACAGCCATGCAGGTTTGGGCAACCTCATTCATCCTTGATCAAGTCACGGTAATACTGCTCCATGTCCTTACCTAACTCTCGCGTCAATTCAGCCTGCCCACCTTCCCCGGTTAACATGCCTGTCTCTACCAGGGGTGGAAGGCTGTATCCCATCAGGAATCCAACGAACGTCACCGTCACTACTATCACAACCCAAAGATCGCTTTTCATTGTTACGCTACCTCGTCAGTTTGAATACTTAGAGAACCTCTGATTAATCCGTCATGCCGGCGCAAGCCGGTATCCAATGTATTGAATTTTATGGTTTCCGGCATTCGCCGGAATGACGAAAGATGAATTAATCAGAGTCTCCCTAGCTCTTTTGTATGTTCCATATAAACTGACCGTCCTCTTTTTTCTTTTCGATGATTTCATCACCGAAATTTTCGCACATGGTGGAAATTGATTCCCCGGAGGAAGGGTTGTCGAATATCACCTGCAAAATGTCACCCGGCTCGATTCTTTCCAGCGCCTTCTTGGTATAAATCTGTGGGTGAGGACATACGTATCCCTTGACATCCAACAGGTAGTTACCTTCATTTATCTTTTCGAATTTCATCGCTGCCATCACCTCTCGTGCTACGCTGTTACCGGTTCTGGATTACAAGCCAAAGCCCTGTTTTTCCATCTTTCTCTCGGTCCACCAGTTAAAGAACTTGACCGCAACATACGCGCCGGGAACCATGCCTATGCCAAATAGCCACCCGGAAGGATCGCCGTTCGCCACTCGTATAAAAAAGGCGCCGATGTTGCAGCCGAGTGCAAGCCGCGCACCAATACCCATCAAGGTGCCGCCTATGATCGCCCAGGTGGCAAGTTCGAGGGTTGGCTTTTTGAATTTAAATTCACTGTACAACAACGCCATGATGGCAGCCCCGCCAATGG
>QIFJ01000193.1 GCA_003229755.1 Pseudomonadota bacterium | reverse complement strand
TTCATCTGTGCGTGATCATCAGTCACATACTCATAGGGGTTTCGCTGGGTTTCAGGATCCCTATAGCCGCGTATATGGTTGTCTACCCCGTATCGGCCATTGTTGCCACGTTGCCCCTGAGCCTGAACGGGATCGGTTTGCGAGAGGCCGCATATGTCTACATGCTGGGTTTTTTCGGCCTCAGCCGGGAGGAGGCTTTTGCGCTGGGCGTCATGTGGTTCTCCATAGTTCTCCTGAACGGGGCCATCGGCGGTATACCGTACCTCTTCGGGGGGCAGCTCAAACTGGATGAAATACGGAAAGGCACAACAGGCGGCTAATATTGATGAGTAACGGTGAGGGGGTATGGGGGTGTGGGCGTAAATCCCTCTCCCTCTTGTCAGGTCGGCTTGTCACGTCGAAGCACGGGGTGCGAAGGCGGAAGCTTTAGCGAAGACTGATGAGGGGAGTGGTTAGGAGAGGGTGAGTCGCTGTAACCTGGGTCCAGGGTTCCGGTAAAAGGCCCTGAAGCGAAGCGCCCAGGGGCTCTGAAGGCGAAGGGGCTTTTGCCGGAACCTGTTTATTATATATTGACCACTAACTGATTTGGAGATGATCGGTATTAATTCACTACTCTCCACCTGAAAGTTGATAATGATGGATCAGCCGGGGTTTTGATGAATCACGAAGCGGAGCTAAAAGGGGGTTGCGCAGCCGAGTGATTACACTCAAAAACCCGGCCTTATGAGCACTCTATTGCCATGATAAGTAACAGCCGAAAAAAAATGGTTCTTTTTCTTGCTGCCGGTGCGGGTTTCGCGGGTGTCCTGGCAGTATTCAACAGGCCTCTGTTTTTTCTTCTCAACGGTACCCGGGGGCCGGCAGCTGACTGGTTAATGCTGAGCATAACCCATCTGGGAAACGGTACGGTGGTGGCCCTTGTTTTTCTTCTTCTGGTGATCCTCAGAAAAGACCTGTGCATCAGGGCTATTCTGGCTATTTCCCTCGCTGGGATATTTACTGCTGTCGGCAAGGAACTGATCTCCTTTCCCCGTCCGGCCTCGGTCCTTGGTGACGGGATCTTCGTTCTGGGTCCGGTACTGCGCGGCAACTCATTCCCGTCAGGGCATACCGCTACAGCATTTGCCGCTGCTTTCTCCCTGAGGGGGAGGGTGCCGCGGTGGGTACTTTACAGCACCCTTACCCTGGCCGCCCTCGTCGGGTTCTCAAGGATCTACATCGGTGCCCACTTTCCCATGGACGTTCTTTTCGGCTCGATCACAGGCCTGATAGCTGCCATGCTGGTAACAGGGCCCGGTAATAACCTTTCAACAAGGCTTGAGAGAAGAGGTCCGGTGTCTGACAGCATTCTTCTGGCCCTGGCGGTAGTGATGGGCATATGGATCACGTGGTTTGAACCCATGACCTCATATAATCCCTGGTTCCTCAGGCCCCTGGGGATCGGAGGCGGCCTTCTGGCCCTCATTCTTCTTGCCAGGACATTGACCAAGCCTGTGAGAGCTTCATGAGATCCATGAAAAATCGCATCGTTCTAACCGTGCTCTGTTTCCTGCTGTTCTTCACCGGGCTGGGGTCCACTTCCCTGTGGGATATAGACGAGACCAGCAACGCCCGGGCGGCCGTTGAGATGTTGGAGAGGGGCGATTACGTTGTGCCGACGCTCAACGGCAGCCTGCGAACCGACAAGCCTCCACTGCATTACTGGTTCATGATGCTGGCTTTCAAGATCTTCGGGAAAACCGAGTTTGCCGCCAGGTTCTTCGTCGCGGTATTCGGTCTGCTCACGGTGCTTATGGTAAACGAGGTGGGAACCAGGGTGTTCGGTAGTACCGGTGGGTTCATCTCCGGTCTGGCTCTGGCTGCCTCCTTTCTCTTTTCCGTATCGTCACGGGCTGCCACAACGGACGCCTATCTCATTTTTTTCACGAACCTGGCTGTCTTTGCGGCTTTTTTCTCCGCCAGAAGGCCGGCGCTGGCGGTACTGTCCTGGATCTCCATGGGTCTTGCGGTGCTGGCCAAGGGACCGGTAGGCCTAGTCCTCCCCCTGGGGGCCATTATTATCTTCGCGTTTCTTAACCGCGGACCGGAATTCAGTTTCCGCAGATTCTGTAACCCGGTGGGGATCCTTATTTTTCTCGCCATATCCATGCCATGGTATGTCCTGGCCGCCGGGAGGACGGGCGGTGATCTCGTTGAAGGGTTCTTTATCAAGCACAATGTAGCCAGGTTTTTGAAACCCATGGAGAGTCACCGTGGACCCTTCTATTTCTACTTTCTGGTGCTTCTGCCGGGGTTTTTCCCATGGGCCACTTTTCTTCCCCAGGCCTTTGCTTCAACCTTTCGGATGAGGCGCTCGGCAGGGAAACATGCCGGGTTCGGTCTACTGCTTATAATATGGTCACTGACTGTGATCCTCTTCTTTTCCGCGGCAAGAACTAAGCTTCCGACGTACATACTGCCCGCATTCCCGGCCCTGAGTCTCATGATGGGCGCCCTGGCATCCTCCGTTGAGACCTCTTTCGGGCAGGCGGAGAGGGGCTTTACCCTGTCATGGCTCATCTCCTTTTTGCCGGCGGCGTTTTTCCCCGGGATCCTGTTTGTTGCCTTCTCCTTGCGAGTCCCCGATCTTGAGAAATATTCAGCGGCAGCGGCTCCCATGATAGCCGCCTCGGTTATGGGGCTTGCCTTCTTCCTCACAGGCAGGCCCGTGCGTGCCTTCAGGTGGGCCGCCTATGGCGCGGTTCTGGGCATTGCCGGGATACATCTTGTGGCAGCGCCTGCCCTGGAAAGTGTCAGGATGGCCCCGATAGCGGGCCGCGCGGTGGCTCGCGCTGCCTCGCCTGACGATGCCCTGGCTACCCTTGGATACTACAGACCCGGAATTGTTTTTTACGCAGGCAGGAATACAGTAGGGATCAGTTCCGCTGATCACCTCAAAAAGTTCATCGAAAGGCCCCAGGGCCGTTTTCTCATTGCCGGCGCTGTGGAATTTAACAGGCTTCCGGAGACGCTGAGGTCCAGGTTCAGGATCATCGAAAAAGGCCTGGACGCGGCGGATTCCAATAAGGTTATACTTGTAGCGGAAAGGATTGAATCGGAGAAACGGTGATGTTGGACCTTGGACTAACACCTGGGTCCTGGGTCATGGGTCTTGGGGCTGAACCCCGGACTCCACGCCTAAGCGTGGCCGGGGGTAGATTATGTGGGGGTGAGTCACTGAAGCAAAAAGCGATAAAAGCCTTGCACGCAGAGTTCGCAAGCCGCCCATTCGGGCGGACCGCAGGGTGTCGCAGAGAAAAACCCGGGCTTGGGTTTACTAATCACCAATCACCAATTACCATCTTGCCTCACCCCCTCCTTTGTCCTCCCCCCTCAAGGGGGAGGGTGAGATTACTTAAAGAGACAAAAGCCTTGCACGCAGAGTACGCAGAGAGGGCTATATCGCCCTTACCGCAGAGGACCGCAGAGTAAGGCTTGGGATTTGGGTTTACATAAAGAGATAAATCCCTCTCCCTCGAGGGGAGAGGTTAGGTGAGGGTGAGATTACTTAAACAGATAAAAGCCTTGCTCGCAGAGTACGCAGAGTATCGCGGAGTTTCGCAGGGTAAAAAATTAAGTCAAAGGATTCTGGTGTCACGCAAAGCTCGCAAAGGCCGCAAAGGAAAAACTGGGTTTGGGTTTACTAGAGACTCCACGCTGAAGCGTGACACACCTGGGTCCTGGGTCCTGAGACTCTGGCCTAAAGCCAGCCAGGGTTTACTAGAAACTAGAAACCAGAAACTGGAAACTGCGCGGATCATCTGCTGTTAGAGCCTCAATTTACCTCAAGGCTATATGGTCCGGGAATTTTATCGGGAAAGCAAATTGTCGAAGACGCGTCCATACTGGAACGAAGAGATCGAGACCATGCCCAGGGAGCGGTTGGAGCGGATACAGCTGCAAAAACTAAAGGAGCAGGTCCAGAGGGCTTACGAAAAAAGTCCTTTTTACAGGGAGCTTTACCAGAAGGCGGGTGTCAGGCCGGAAGATATAAGGAGCCTTGAGGATATCAGGAAACTGCCCTTCGTTGACAAGGCAAGCGCGCAGGACGCATATCCTTTCGGAATGCTGGTCTGCAAGTTGGCAAAGATAAGGGAGCTTCACTCGGCCACTACACCTTCCAGGCAGTTCCTGCCGGTCTACGCTACAGAAAAGGACCTTTCCGAATGGGCCGAGCGATGTGCCAGGGTCCTGTGGATGGTGGGGCTAAGACCGGGAGACAGTCTCCAGAACGCCTTCAGGTTCGGCTTGTCCACAGGCGGATTCGGATTCCACTACGGCGCCATGGAGGCCGGGATGGTGAGTATTCCGGCCAGTACGGGAGGGACCGACCGGCAGATCGATCTCATTGTGGACCTGGGTGTAACGGCCGTAGCGATGATGCCCTCTTACGGTTTTTATCTCGCCATGAGGGCCCATGAACGGGGTATTGACCTCGCCAGGGACGGGGACCTTAAGGTGGGGCTTTTCGGGGCCGAGCCCACCAGCCCGCAGATGAAGGACCGCCTGGGAGAGCTAATGGGCCTTACCGCCTACGGGGAGTACGGTATGAACGAGTTCCTGGGTCCGGGCATGGCATGTCACTGCACCCACAAAAAAGGGATGCACACCTGGGCAGATCACTTTCTTGTAGAGTGCGTGGATCCGGACTCAGGAGAGGCTGTTCCTGAGGGTATCCCTGGAGAGCTGGTCTGGACCTGGCTTTCGGCCGAGGGCACAGCCATGATCAGGTTCAGAAGCCACGATATCTCCAGCGTCACATGGGGAAAATGCCCCTGCGAAAGGACGCACCCCAGGATCAGCCGCATCGCGGGCAGGACGGACGGGGCTCTCAGCATAGGGGGATATATAGTATACCCTTCCAAACTCCAGGATGTGATCGGGCTCTTCCCAGAGGTGGGTGGTTTTCACGTGATCCTGGACTCGGTCAAGGGCCTTGATTGTATGACAATACGGGCGCAGCTAAGGGGTGGAGCAGGTATGGATGCCGAGCGCCTGGCTCTGGGAATACGCAGCGCGATCAGGTCCTATGTTGTTGTCACACCGAGGGTGGAGGTCGTTCCCCCGGGAACCCTGGGGACAGAAGACGGCGAACCACGTTTCAGGATAATCGATTACAGGAGGGGAAGCGGGCGTTACGGGGTCCGGACGGAGTGAGTTTCCTGGCATGATCGCGAATTCGAAACGGTGATCAAATCACTTCAGACAGGGTGAAAACATCAATACAGTTGAATGGTGTTTTTGCAGAAGAAATCTTATAACCATTTGAAAAATATTGACAAAATTTACAAATATTTTCACCATTGTTCTCATGTTTTTTGATTATATAATAGCATTTTGCTCTTGCAAACCGGATTTGCAGGGTTTATACTACTCGCTAATTGAGGTTCTCGAAGTTGCTTCAAAGCGGTGGTTTTACAGTTGTAAAAACAGCGATAATCGCCTTGACAACATCACCCCATAGTGCTAACTTCTCCCGAAATTATGGGATAAACCGGAGCCTGATGAGACAGGGACCTCCGGATAAGAGCTGCTGAAAGCTAAAAAAAAGGAAACCATAGAGAAAGGAGGGGATATTCCTAGACCCGCAGTTACCGTTTTGTTCTAACTCGTTTTTTAACTCGTTTTGAATTTCCGTTTGAAATGAAACAAACCCCTTTTAGTTGAAGGAGGGAGAAATGAAGAAATTTTTTTGTAGCCGTGGCATTCGCGCTGAGTCTGGCCGTGCCCGCCATGGCGGTTCACTTCGGTTCCCTTGCCACTGGCCCAACACCGGCCGTGGACGAGGGCTTTTCCATCAGCGGTAGCTACACGCTCGACGCTGAGAGATATGTTAGCAGGGCAAATACCGGTGATAGAGCGTGGTTTGACGACGACCTGGAAGTCGTCCTCAAGGTCAACAAGGGCGACGTCACCGCAGTCGTCGACCTCGAAGTATCAGACGATGAGAACTTTGACGGCACTGGCGCTAACGGCCTCAGGCCTAACGATCTGATCGACAACTACTGGGTAACGTTCGATAACTTCGTCACGGACGGCCTGTCATTGAAGATCGGTGAGTACAGCGTATCTTTCGGCAAGAAGGTAGTCTTCTACGCCGAGGGAAACCACCTCATCGGCCTCAAGTACGGGCTCGACAGCTTCGACCTGGGCCTGTACCTCGCCAAGCAGGATGAGACCAAGACTGACCCCGAGACCGATGAAGACCTGACCATCTTCACGGCCGGTGTTAAGGGTGTTGACTTCTTCAAGAAGCTCAACCTGATCTTCGCCACAGCTTCAGACGAGACCGCTGGTGGGTACGATTACGGCTATACGGGTATCGACACTGCCTTTGATCTCGGCCCCATCCCGCTGACAGTCGAGTACGGCGCCATTTCCGACGATGATCCTTCAGGCAACGACGGCGGTACATTCTATGTGCTGACGGCCAACTTCAAGGAGCTCGTAAACTTCAATCTGGGCGTTGAGTACTACAGCGGCAACGAGGACATGGGCGAAGCCACATTCGGTGGCAACGATTACTATCCGCTCATGATCTACGGTTTCCGTAGCGGCGACAACGGTGGATTCGACGACGTGAATCTGGCCATTCTCACAGCCGGTTACAAGTACAGCGACAATCTATCCCTCAAGGCCAAGGTCCTCGTTCAGGGTGAGGAAGGCTCCACCCAGGGTAACGGCTCCGTTGGAACAGAGATCGACATCCACGGCATCGTAAAGCTGGCAAGCAACGCTTCAGCCACGCTGACCTACGCCACTTGGGCCCCGGGCGACGCCTACGCGGCACCGGACGATGATACATCAACAGACCTGCGCGCCAGGCTGAAACTGACCTTCTAAGATACCCACCTTGTGATACTAAAAGGGCCTCCATCAGGAGGCCCTTTTTTTTGTCACAACTGAAGTGGATATTCCTTTTCACAACGGAGCTACGGAGGACGTGGAGGTACATCTTTGCCTGGGTATCAGTTAACCTCCTCTCCCCTGGTG
>QIFJ01000056.1 GCA_003229755.1 Pseudomonadota bacterium | reverse complement strand
GGAACTCTACGCATATGCGTGGCCCATTTTTTACTTGAAACTTGAAACCTTAAACATGAAACTAAGCTCAAATGCGATTCGGTAAATGGCTGTTTATACTGGTACTGGTATTCGGGATCATTTCCGCCATCAAGGTGGGGACGCCGTACCTGCGCAACTGGATGTTCAAGGGTGAGATGGAGGAGCAGGCCAGGCTCCTTTCCGTTAATACAGTTGGCCGGGCAAAGAGCAATCTTATGAAGGAGGCCAGAGGTAACAAGATCCCCATTACCGAAGAGCAGCTTGTCGTACGCAAGGATAGAGATACAGGCCAGGTTCTTATAGAGACCGAATACAGCGTCACTGTTGAGATCCTCCCCAACTACTCCTACAAATGGCGCTTCCACCCAAAAGTGGAGACGAGGGTGGCGGTGGATAAACGACTGGATTATTAAGAGCGTCTAAGGTCCAACGTGTTGAGTGCGACCAACATTAAATAATCCAAGGTCCAGAATCGTGATGCGTGATGAGTAATGTGTAAAACAGGCTATAGGCTCTGGGCGCTAGGCTCTGGGCTAACAAACAGCACCACAACCTTACTCTTCCTCTCCCCTGGTGGGAGAGGAAGCCTGCCGTTGTGAAAAAACTTGAACGGCAGGCGAGGAGAGGGGGATATCCTACCACCCTCCCCTTTGTCCCCTCCCATCAAGGGAGGGGTGAGAGTAAGTAATCCAGTTTCGAATTTCCAATTTCGATTTTCGAGCAACTTTCAACTTTCAACTTTCAACTTTTAACCAAAGTGGCTAACTATTTGATAATAAAGGGTAATCAAGCGCTACTTGACAATACTACCCGAACGGGATTATATTGCAGAAATATCAACCCTTTAATCTAATTCCGCGAGATTAGGAAGGGACACAGAATGAAGCTCTGCACTACCCACATATCCAATACAAGCCTCTCTGCCTTAAGGTGGAGGGGCTTTTTTTTAGCGGGGTGACGGGATGAAAGGAAGAAGAAAACGGCAGATACTAAATGCCGCTGAGATAGCCAGGGCTCTGTCTCGTATTTCCTATGAAATACTGGAGCGCAACAAGGGTCCGGAGAACCTTGTGATAGTCGGGATACCCGAGCCCGGGCCCTTTCTGGCCGGGAGGATCTGCGCCAACATCAAGGAGGTTGAGGGGGTGGAAGTTCCCATAGGGAGGCTGGATATAACCTTCCACAGGGACGATATAGACGCGAAGCCGTCTCCGATGCCCAAAGGGACGGACCTGCCTTTTGATGTCCAGGGCAAAACAGTTGTTCTGGTGGACGACGTTCTCTTCACCGGAAGGACGGTGAGAGCTGCCATGGATGCCCTGGTGGACCACGGAAGGCCCGACAAGGTCCAGCTCGCAGTGCTCGTGGACAGGGGTCACAGGGAGCTGCCGGTAAGGGCTGACTTCGTGGGACGTAATATTCCCACCGGACGGTTTGAGCAGATCCACGTCCTTCTCACTGAGATGGGAGAGGATGAGGACAGGGTTTTCATCACAGAGGGGGATGTATGATTGGTGGAAGTAAACACCTTCTGGGGCTGGACGGGTATTCGGCGGAGGATATTATAAAGGTCCTTGACGTCGCCGAGGGAATGAAGGAGATCTCCACGCGGAAGATCAAGAAGGTCCCTACCTTGAGGGGCAAGACAATCATAAACCTCTTCTTCGAGCCGAGCACTAGGACGAGGATGTCCTTCGAGATAGCGGCAAAGAGGCTTTCCGCCGACACGGTGAATATCTCCGCTTCCGCCAGCAGCACCGTCAAGGGCGAGACCCTGATCGATACCGCGAGGAACATCGAATCCATGGTACCCGATGTGGTTGTCATCCGCCACAAGTTCTCGGGAGCTCCGGAGATGCTCTCCCGGTACCTTGACTGCTCCGTGGTTAACGCGGGGGACGGTTCCCACCAGCACCCCTCTCAGGGCCTCCTGGACCTTTTCACGATCCGGGAAAAAAAGGGGACCATCAATGGCCTCAAGGTGGTCATTGTGGGAGATATCACCCACAGCCGTGTGGCCAGGTCCAACATATACGGGTTATCTTCCCTGGGCGCCAAGGTTGTTGTCAGCGGCCCCATGACCATGATCCCCCCCGAGATAGAAGGGCTTGGGGCCGAGGTGGCCCCCAGTGTAGATGAAGCCCTGATGGACGCCGACGTCATAATGATGTTGCGCATCCAGTTGGAACGGAAGAGCAACTCGCTAATCCCCTCGCTGCGGGAATACGCGCGCTTCTTCGGCCTGAACCTCGATAGGCTAAAAAGGGCAAAGGAAGACGTCGTGGTCATGCACCCGGGCCCCATCAACCGGGGCGTTGAGATCTCCTCGGATGTGGCCGACGGGCCCTACAGTGTCATACTGGACCAGGTGGAGAACGGAGTCGCTGTCAGGATGGCGATACTCTATCTCCTCAGCGGAGGTGGCGATGAAGTGGTTGATTAAGGGCGGAAGGGTTGTTGACCCTGCCTCAGGCACTGATGAAAAACTGGATATTGTCATAGCTGACGGTTTCATCAGGAAGGTTGGAAAGAAGATCAGCCCCCCCAAAGGGGCCGAGGTATTCGACGCTGTTGGCCTTACCGTATTTCCGGGATTCATAGATATGCACTGCCATCTGAGGGAGCCGGGGTTCGAGTACAAGGAGACCGTTGCGACGGGTACGGCAGCCGCTGTCAGGGGAGGGATAACATCTATTATGTGCATGGCCAATACCGATCCCGTGAACGATAACGCATCCGTTACCGGCTACATACTGGAAAAGGCAAAAGACGCTGGCACGGCCAGGGTCTATCCGGTGGGATGCGTGACCGCGGGCATGTCCGGTGAGAAACTCTCGGAGATGGGGGAGCTTGCCGATGCCGGCTGCGTGGCCGTATCCGACGACGGAAGGCCTGTATCCGACGGCGAAATCATGCGCAGGGCCATGGCCTACGCACCCGTATTCGATCTCCTGGTTATCGACCATGCAGAAGACCTCACCATCTCCGGGGACGGTGTCATGCACGAGGGCGCCATATCCACACGCCTGGGCCTGGAGGGGATCCCTGCCGCCGCCGCCGTTACGGGGGTAGCCCGGAATATAGCTCTCATTAAGGAGTTCGGGGGAAGCATCCACCTGGCTCACATCAGCACAAGAAACGCCATTGACCTTATCAGGACTGCCAAGGGTGAGGGGCTTTCCATCACGGCTGAGACCTGCCCTCACTACTTTACACTCACCCACGAGGCGGTGCTTGGATATAACACGAACGCGAAGATGAACCCCCCGCTGAGGACACAGGATGACGTCCAGGCGGTCATCGAGGCCCTGGCGGACGGGACGATCGACGTTATCGCCACCGACCACGCTCCCCACCACCGTGATGAAAAAG
>QIFJ01000022.1 GCA_003229755.1 Pseudomonadota bacterium | reverse complement strand
TCTCGGGTACCGGAGATGTCCTCGAACCGGAAGGCGGTGTCCTTGCGATCGGATCGGGGGGGCAGTACGCACGGGCCGCGGCCGAGGCCCTATTACGCCACACCAGCCTCGGTGCCAGGGAAATAGTGGAAGAATCCTTAATCATTGCAGCGCGAATATGTATCTTCTCCAACGAGGAGATATGTGTGGAAGAACTTTCATGACAGAGAGGAATTTTACCCCAAGGGAAATAGTCGACAGCCTCGACAGGTTCATTATCGGACAGGAGAAAGCCAAGAGGTGCGTAGGTATAGCCCTCAGGAATCGCTGGAGGCGCAGGCAGGTCCCGGAGTACCTAAGGGACGAGATAGCGCCGAAGAATATCATCATGATGGGCCCAACCGGAGTGGGAAAGACCGAGATAGCCAGACGCCTGGCAGCCCTTGCCAACTCACCTTTTATCAAAGTAGAGGCAACAAAATTCACTGAGGTGGGATACGTGGGCAGGGATGTGGAGGCAATGATCAGGGATCTTACCGAACTGGCGATCAAGATGGTTCGTGAGGAGCAGATGGTATCCGTACGGGAACGGGCCGATGTAATGGCTGAAGAAAGGATCCTGGACCTGCTCCTCCCCGGCAGCGGTGCAGCATCACACGAAGTCCAGGAGACAGAGACACCAAGGCAGGATACACGGGACAAACTCAGGCGCTTGCTGAGGGAAGGAAAGCTCGATGAACGGGAGGTTGAGATTCACATCGAGGAGAAATCAACGCCCATGATCGAAATTTTCAGCGGCCCCGGCATGGAAGGCATGGATGTCAATCTGAAAGACATGATGGGCAACCTTTTTCCCGGCAGGAAAAAAGTGCGCAGGGTGAAGATCCCTGAAGCTACAGTCCTCCTTGCCGAGGAGGAGGCCCAGAAACTCATCGATATGGAGAAGGTCGTAACCGAAGCGCTTCTTCGCGTGGAACAGAACGGTATAGTTTTTTTAGACGAGATCGACAAGATAACAGGACCCGGCACATCCCACGGCCCGGACGTGTCAAGAGAAGGGGTTCAGAGGGACCTTCTGCCGATCATAGAGGGAACTACAGTTACTACCAAACACGGCATGGTCAAAACAGACCATATTCTCTTCATAGCCGCCGGGGCTTTTTCCGGGACCAAGCCGTCGGATCTGTTGCCGGAGCTTCAGGGAAGGTTCCCCATCAGGGTTGAACTGGATGCGCTCACACGGGAAGATTTCGTCCGGATCCTTACCGAACCGGACAACGCCCTTATTTTACAGTACACCGAGCTCCTCAAAACCGAGGGTCTGGATATGGACTTTTCGGCAGATGCCATCGAGGCCATCGCCCAGATCGCAGAGGAAGTGAATACAAGGACGGAGAATATCGGGGCAAGGAGGCTTCACACCGTCATGGAGAAACTGCTTGAGGAGATATCCTTCACAGCTCCGGACATTAGTGACAAACTGATCAGGATAAATGAGGAATATGTAAAGGAACGACTTGCTGAAGTGGCAGGTGACGAAGACCTGAGTAGATATATACTCTAGTGTATTTGAAAGGCTGGGGGTGTATGAGTCTATGAACCGCATACTGATTATTGAAAGCGAACATGTAAACAGAAAAGCGGTGCAGGATATCCTTACAAAAAAGGGGTTCGATGTTGTCACATCTCCCAGCGGCAGAAAAGGTATAAGAACCGTCCGGGAATCTGAGGGTTTCATGGCTGTGTGTATTGCCGACAATCTGGCCGGCCTGTCCGGTCTGGATACCCTTATAGCTATCAGGAAATACCGGCCCCACATCCCGGTGATCATGCTCATGGAGGATACGAACAAGGAAAACATACTCCACGCTACCCGACGTGGGGCTTCCGATTTCGTCCACAAACCGGTAAAGGCCACCGAGTTGCTCCTGGCCCTGAGGAACGCGATCGAAAGGATCCAGCTAAGCAGCAAGGTCGACCGGCAGCTTGAGCGCCTGAAGCTGCTTGAAAAGAGCGCGGGGGAGCTGACATCCATCGACATGGGCGACCTGGCTCCGGAAGATGTGATCAGGGAGAACGAGTTTCTGAAAAAGACACTGGACCTGATCGCTGAGGTCCTGGAGGCCAAGAAAGTATCGCTCATGCTCCTTGACAGGTCCAGGGATGAACTCGTTATGGCCCAGTCCAACTGGATGCCGGCCGAAACGATGGCCTCCATCCGTCAGCCGATCTCAAAGGGAGTAGCTGGTTGGGTTGCCAGCCGCGGCAGGCCGATCCTGACGGAAGACGCCACATCCGATAAAAGGACCGGGGGGGGGGATTTTTCAGGCCAGTATGATTCACCCTCATTCATATGCACGCCGCTCTTTTTCAAGAAAAAGGTTATCGGAACGATAAGCGCCAATGACAAGAAAGACGGGAAACCGTTCAACGAGGGAGAGTTGACAATACTTAACACTTTCGCACATCAGGCCTCCATGGCCATAGCAAATCTGTCCATGAACAGGAAGATCCAGAGGGAGCACCTGAAGCTGACATTCGTGAACGATGTGGCCAATAGTCTGATCTCGAGCCAGGACCCGGAAGAAATACACAGGTCCCTTACAGAGCGAACCAGGTTGGGACTCAAGGCCGCAGCGTGCGGACTGCTGACCCTTGATCCCCAGGGTGAGGAACTCAGATTCGAGGTAGTAAGCTCTGACACCCCTGTAAAGGAAAGGGAAGGAGCTTTCGAACCGGGGAAAGGAATATTAGGCAAGGTTCTGGAACAAGGTGTCCCGGCAGGAAGTAATGAACCCAAAAAAGACAAGGATGTAGACCTGAAAACGGATTTTCCTCCGGGATTGAAACAGATCTCCATCGCTGCCTGTCCCCTGAAGATGCGCGGCAAGGTTATCGGCATTCTTGCTGTTTACAACAAGGACGAGGGACTGCCTTTTGACAACTGGGACATCGAACTGTTGATGGCAGTTGTCCCTCAGGCCGCCATGGCGATGAAAAACGCATGGCTTCACAAGAACCTCATAGACAGCATTGACGAGGTAGTGGCCACCAACAGGCAGCTTGAGGAGGCAAACAGGGATATCAGGACCAAGATCAAGGAACTGAACCGGCTTAAAAAGAAAGTATCGTCATAACTGCTAGTTGAAAGTTGAAAGCTGAAAGTTGTTGGTTGACTAGAAATTAGAAACCAGAAACTAGAAACTGCGCCTATTCATCGCGCGAGGTAGACAATGGAAGAACTCATCAGGAAAGCCAACGTTTTACTGGAGGCTTTGCCTTACATCAAGGCTTTCGGGGGCAAGATAGTCGTCATCAAATATGGTGGAAGTGCCATGGTCAATAAGACACTCCGCTCCAACTTCGCCCAGGATGTGATCCTCCTCAGGTATATCGGGATCAAACCGGTGATAGTCCACGGAGGAGGTCCTCAGAT
>QIFJ01000247.1 GCA_003229755.1 Pseudomonadota bacterium | reverse complement strand
GAGGAAATTGTTGACAGGCTCATCCTGCCCATGATCAACGAGGCCAGCCTGTGTCTGGCCGAAGGTGTGGTGGCAAAGCCTGAGGAGGTGGATGTAGCCATGATCTTCGGGGCCGGGTTCCCGCCTTTCACCGGTGGACTGCTCCGTTACGCTGACAGGATCGGAACCGATCATATTGTAAACACTCTGGACAAACTGGCCGACACCGTGGATGAACGTTTCAGGCCATCAGACTACCTGCGGAAACTGGCCAGTGATGGAAAGGGGTTTTTTGAGTACAGATAAAACCTGTCTCACGCAAAGACGCAAAGCTCGCAAAGAAAAGCCCGTAAATCCCTCCCCCTTGAGGGGGGAGGTTAGGTGGGGGTGACAGAATTTACCATTTCCCCCTCTCCTCGGCTTGTCCCGCCATAGCTTTTTAGAGCGACGGCGGATCCTCTCCCACCAGCCGCCTTCGCGAAACCTGTTCACCGAAGTCTTGACGAAGGAGAAAGCTACGTCGCGCCAAGGGGGAGAGGAAGGGTTACCCTGAGTCCAAAATCCCCATCCTGTAATCATTCTTGCTTGATAAATGCCTCGTTCTGCAGGTAAACTTCTACTGTTCGAGTGATCATTTTATTAAGACAACTATTCGAGGCGCAGTAACAACATGCTAAATATCAGCCGAGCACCTTACAGGATTCTTTTTGCGGCATCGTTTCTGTCCCTTGTATTTTTTTCTTCCTCTACCTGGATCGCGTCACATCAGCCGTGGTTGGGAATATCTCTGGAAGTTCAGGAAAACCTGAATGGCGCCCTTGTAAAAAATGTCAAGAGACACAGTCCTGCCGAGTTGATCCTCTCTCAGGGTGACAATATCCTTTCTTTGCAGGCTGTAGTTGGGCCGCCTGTGGAGATTCAACCCTCCGATCTTGTGGAAGATCCGGATATTTTCCCCACATTCGGTGAATACAACGCATTTTTGTCCCGCCAGAGAACCCTGGCCTCCATACTCCGGGAACCGGTGGTTAAACTGAACCTCGAAGATGGCCGTGAGATCCGGTTGCAGCCAGCGCTCCTCAGGCCCGTTTCTTCACTTCCTGTTCAATTCTGGCTTCTCAACGCCATTGGGATAATCATATTCATGATCGGCGCCGGTGTTCTTTCCGTCCGCCCGATTGACATCGCACCACGGCTGTTTTTCGGCTCCGGGATGGGATTGCTCATCTCCACATCTTCCATCGCAGTTATCGTTTCCCGGGAGATCGCCCTCGACCCCGGGCTATTGCTGATGATGCGCGCTATGTACCATACGGGTAACAGCATATACACAATCTTCGGAATCGGTCTTCTTTATTTCTATCCTTCCCGGCTGGGTTCCTTTCCACTGACAAGGCTGACGGCGCTTTTAGTGTCATTTTTCTGGTTGAATGAACGCTTCGAGTGGATGGACTTTCCAGGCCATACCACTTTCATTCAACCAATGATATATTTTGCCATTGGCGTGACCATTGGTCTTCTCCAGTGGAGAAAAACCAGGGGGCACCCTGTTGATCGGGCGGCGCTCAAATGGTTCCTTGTATCTTATCTGGGCTTCGTCGGTATCGGATGGTTCATCTATTTCGTGCTCAGTCTTATTCACGGCCGCACCGTCGTCCCCATCAGCGCCGGACTTGGAGCGATCATGTTCATGTATATCGGCCTGGCCCTCGGCATCCTTAAGTACCGTCTCTTCGACATTGATCGATGGTGGTTCAACATCTGGCTCTGGTTCTTTGCCGGAGCCTCCATTCTGGCCGTGGACGGTTTGTTGGCATTTACATTGGCTCTTAAGCCCTCCATTTCCCTCGCCCTGGCCCTTATACTGGTCGGGTGGCTTTATTTTCCCGTCCGGCAATGGATCTGGGGTCGAGTATACCGAAAGTCTGCCATCAGCCTGGAGCACTCCCTTCCCGCTATTGTTACAGGTATAGTAAATACAGGACGCAGCAGTGATGCCGCATGGGAAAAAGTCCTGAAGGAGGTTTTCAAACCGCTTTCATTCAATAAACTGAGCGAACAGATCTCCGCAACCAAATTGGAAAAACACGGCGAGGTAATGCTGATCCCCGCTATTAGTGGCAAAGGTACAATTGAACTGGGGTTTGCGGACAACGGAAACCGACTTTTCTCCCCTGCCGACATACACCTTGCCGGTGAAATCCGCAAGATCGCCCGGCAGACGGAGGATCGACTGGCCGCCTACAACCGGGGCGTTGATGAAGAGCGGGAAAGGATCATGCGTGATCTGCACGACGACATCGGCGGGCGGCTCCTGTCCCTGGTCCATCTGGCTAAAAGCAAGAGGGAAAAAACCCTTACCCGGGAGACCCTGAAAGCCCTTCGGGACATAACCTACAGCATAGGCCCCGACAGGAGCGTATCGGTGGGGGAGGCGCTGGCAAACTGGCGCTATGAAATGCGCGAGCGCTGCGACGGGGCAAGGGTCTCACTACACTGGGAATCCGACACCGTGGAGGACGACCGCCCGATGACTCCCAGGCAGCTGACCAATATCTCCAGGGTGCTGTCCGAGGCAGTCAGCAATGCATTTTCCCACGCCGGGTCGAAAAACATCTGGATACGCTGGGAGCAGGAGGACGGCAGTATCAGCGGATACATACGAAATGACGGGAAAGTGCCTGAAAACAGCGCTATAATCTACGGCAAGGGCATTAAAAACATGAAGCGCAGGATATCCGACCTTGGCGGCAGTTTCAATCACGAAACCCGCCCGGAGGATGGCCTCTTTGAAGTACGTTTCAGCGTGCCCTTTCACACCGAAAGCTAAGGTGCTCGAATGAAATCAGTCCTCATCGTCGAGGACCACGACGACACACGACGGTGGTGGGAAGAACACATCACAGAAGCCTTCCCCGAGGCCGATGCTGTAAGCGCTGCAACCCTCGAAGAAGCCCGTGCCTGCCTTGCGGGCCAGGCCTTTGCCCTGGCGTTGGTGGACATCAACCTGCCCGACGGCTCGGGTATAGACCTGGTGAGGGAGATGGGAGAAAGGCACCCGGACACATACTGTGTCATCACAACTATCTTTGATGACGACACCCATGTCTTCTCGGCATTACAGGCCGGGGCCAAAGGCTATCTCATCAAGGCCCAGCCACGGGACAGTCAGATCCAGCAGCTAAAAGCAGTTCTTTACGGCCAACCACCCCTGTCACCCGGCGTTGCCCGGCGAATACTTGAGCATTTTTCACTACACAAAAAGCAATCAGAGGATTCTGAGGCTCTGACACCCCGGGAAAATGACGTTCTGCAGCTTATCGCAAAAGGCTTTTCCCGCCCGGAAGTTGCCAAACTGCTGGGACTTACTACGAACACTGTCGCGAGCTACACG
The DNA here is from genome assembly GCA_003229755.1 of Pseudomonadota bacterium. Lineage (GTDB taxonomy): Bacteria > BMS3Abin14 > BMS3Abin14 > BMS3Abin14 > BMS3Abin14 > SZUA-178. Next base: position 47 of record QIFJ01000247.1, on the reverse strand, counting down.
AAGGTCATCTACCAGAAGTTGAACGTCTCCAGCCGCGCCGAGGCTGT
>QIFJ01000254.1 GCA_003229755.1 Pseudomonadota bacterium | reverse complement strand
CCACGGGCATACAGGGGTTTATGTACGATATTCGTACAGCTTTGATAGCTTTCATGTTTATCTTCAATTACGACCTGATCCTCTACAATATAAACAGCTGGGGACTGGCGATAATGATCTTTATCGCGGCATGCATTGGTAATTTTGCTTTCGCTTCCGCTACCCAGGGATGGGTCACGTGGAAGAACAAGTGGTACGAGATCCCACTTCTTCTAATGGTGCCATTCATAATGATGCAGCCTGGGGTCGTGGCTGGCTGGGTTGGTGTTTCGAACAAACACCTCATGTACATTCCAGGTATTGCTATTTACCTGGGTGTCTTCCTGCTCCAGCGCCGCAGGCGTCTTGCGGCTACTGCTCTCGTACCGGCTTAGTGATGTTCGGGCTGAAGGGGAAAGAATATGTCCTTCAAGATCAAAATAATACTGTGTGCCATAGACCTTTCTGAAAATTCAGAACTGGTTCTATCTGCAGCCATCGCGGAGGCCCGAGTGCATGGTGCCCAGATCCAGCTGCTGCATATCATCCCCAGTTTTGACGCGGCCATGGCTGTTCCCATAGTCTCCTTTATGGGAGAAGATCGGTTTCTGGAGCTGATTAAAGAGAAAAAAGGGGAAGCGGTGACGGCCATCAGGAAAAGGATCGACAAGCTTAATAAGGAGATGCAGGAAAATGACCCAAAGAGTGGAACAGAGAGGATCAAGGATATTCACGTTTACGAGGGAGATGCAGTGATCGAGATCCTCAATATGATCGACAAACTTGAAGCGGACATGCTTGTAATGGGCAGCCACGGCAAGGGAATCACGGAGCACACCTTTGTCGGGAGTGTTGCCCGCAAGGTTCTGAAGAGGGCTAATATTCCTGTTCTTCTGGTACCGAGTTTAGCCCGATGAAAATCTCGTGTGCCGGATTCAGGAGGGGGAAATGCGTTTAAAGAGGAGCCGGTTTTCAAATTTCTCGATCTCCATAGTCATTCTGTGCCTGATAATTTTTGCAGTTGGTATAGCCCGGGCGGATGATCGATTTGTCGATAACGGCGATGGAACCGTGACCGACAGGAAAACCGGTCTCATGTGGGCACAAACTGATAGCATGGGAGATATAACCTGGCTCGATGCGAAGCTTTACAGCGAGAATATCATTCTCAGTACCTATCACGACTGGCGTATGCCGACCGTAAACGAGCTTGAATCACTTTTTGATGAAACCCTTGAAAAGTACGAAACGATATGCGGTCACCGGGTAAAGACGCACCCGTTGATCGAACTCAGCTGCGGATTTATCTGGTCTTCCGAGGAGCGTTCCATCTCCGCCTTCGCGTATAACTTTTCTCGTGGTTACGTGTACAAGGACAGGAAGACCCGTTATCGAGGCTTTCGAGCCCTGCCCGTGAGAGGTGTGACAAGGTAATGAGATCACAGATCCTGACAGATGAAGCTCGGGATACATCTGAGCTTATCTACACCAACGTAACCCTTGATCCGGACAAGGCCTACTTCCTTTACGTTGGCGAAATAAAGGCTTATTGGCTCAACTGCCTGATGAAGAGGCCCCTCGAGAGGCTGTACGGCAGGGAAGTGGATTTCATAGCTGTAGTTCCCGATGTTCTCACCCGGCCGAGTCATAGAAACCTGGTAGTGATCAACTCCAGCGCCATGAACCTGTATGAGAAGACGGGGATACACCACAACGTAAGGATCCCAGGTTCCGTATTCGCCGCCGAGGTCAGCGCCAATGCATACATGAACAACCTGGTGGATATGCTGGTTGACCGTCAGGGTTCTGTATACATCAACATGTTCGAGTCAAAGGAAACCATGAGCCTCGTTGACGGGGATTCTGTGAGGCTTGTAGGGCCTGATCCCAAGCTTGCCCGTTTCCTGAATAATAAGCTTATCCAGTACGAGATAGTAAAAAACCTGGGCATTCCCCTTCCATCCGGATGCGGGAACGAATCACTCGCCTCTGCTCTTGAGTCGGCAAAACGTATCCTGGAACAGGGCCACTCGGTTTTCGTCTCCGGTGAATACAGCGCAGCCGGATCGAACTCCATTATCGCGGACAGCGTGCGCGAAATTGAAGAGCGTTTCGGAGGATCAGAGGAAAAGTACCTGGTTACCCGTTTTTTAGAACACGATCATGATCCCACTGTGCTGGGTGTTGTAGCGGGGGAGGACCAGGTCTACATAGCCACAGTCGCGGACCAGAATATTGTGGGAACCCAGTTCATGGGTTCCACTTACCCCACTGTACTGGGAGAAGAGACTGTCAGGGATCTGAAGGAGATGACGCGGCAAATAGGAGCGCATATCGGAAGGATCGGCTACAGGGGTGTATTTGGTTGTGACTATATCGTGGACAGTAATAAGGACATCCACTTTATTGAGATCAATGCCAGAAAACAGGGTACAACCTTTGAGACTACTCTCACCATGATGCATCATCTGCCGGGGCACCCCTACTTTCCCGAGCTGGAGTTCATCGCCGTTACCGAGGGAAGGCTGCCTGATGGTACCCGTGAGATGGATCTGGAGAGTGAGGGGCTCTGCTGGGGGACCCATAACTTCAAGGTGAACGTGGATATTGAAATACACAGGCATCTAACTTCCGGGTGTACGCAGTTCGAGCTATTTAATAACGCATGCAAAAAGGGATACACAGGCAAGAGATATCTCATAGAGGATCACGTGGGTGATCCCATAAGGCAGAAAGCGGGGGGATTCCTCGCAAGGATTATTGCGGCTGCAGATAATTGCGAAGATGTACAAAGTGCCCTTTCAGAGGGCGCCGAGGAGGTAAAGAGAACTTTCAGAGAGGTTCACGAATAATCAGTAATAAGCCATGGATGGACTTTTTACAACCCGATCAAACCAGTATGGCACGTTCGTCCTGTAACTGATCAACAGTGCAGAACGGATACCAGGGAGGCAGTAAAGTGGCTAAGGCAACTCACTCATATCACCAGATGGAAGTACTGAAGAAGGACCGATCCGTTGCCAGAGCGCGGTCAGCGGAGGTAAAAGCCCTCGATGCGGAATACTTTGGGGTTAAGGACTCCATCCTGACGGGTTTTGACCTGCACGGTGACTATAAAAAAATGAAGAGGCGGATCCTGAAAGTCCTCGGGGGTACGGCAACGGACTGGAAGGACTACAAGTGGCATCGGAGGAACCGTATAGGATCTGTGAAAGTGTTACAGGAGATTATCCATCTCGAGTCAGATGAAATTGCCGATATCGAGAAAACAGGAGGGCAGTACAGGTGGTACATATCGCCTTATTACGCCAGTCTCATGGATCCTGAGAACAGGAACTGCATACCCTCCATTAATGAGTATATGGACAGCTCCGAGATCGCCGATCCGCCGATAATCAAGTACAATTCCCCGGCGCCGCTAATTTCCCGGCTCTACCCGGACAGGCTGATAATCAACGTGACAAACCAGTGTGGTATGGTTTGCCGCCACTGCCTGAGACGGATGGATATCGACACAACGGATGTTATCTACCCGAAGAGGATGATCAATGAGGCCCTGGATTACGTCAGAAAAAATAAGGAGATTAGAGATGTTCTCCTTACAGGGGGTGACGCGTTTTCGCTTTCAGACAGTCAACTGGATCACATCCTGACGGAGCTTGATGAAATTCCTCATGTAGAGATAACGAGACTCGGATCCAGAATGCCCTGCTCCCTTCCGCAGAGGGTAACGCCTGAGCTGTGCAAGATGCTTGAAAAACACGATCCAGTTTACCTCCAGACGCAGTTTAACCATCCGAGGGAGGTAACTCCAGAGGCCCGGAAGGCGGTTAATATGCCTGACCAGGGCGGGAGTTATCGTAAGGGATCAGACGGTCCTTCTGAAAGGGATCAATAACAACCCGAATGTCATGAAGAAGCTCATGCAGGAGCTTCTCAGGATCAAGGTTGCCCCCTACTATATATTCAACTGCAAGAAGGTGGAAGGGATCAGGCACTTCAGGACGACCATATCAGATGGCCTGAACATTATTGAGCACCTGAGGGGCTATACCTCCGGAATGGCCGTTCC
>QIFJ01000085.1 GCA_003229755.1 Pseudomonadota bacterium | reverse complement strand
AGATAGATACCCTGCTTGCTGTTACCGGAGGTTCCATGGGAGGGATGCAGGCTCTCCAGTGGGCTATTTCCTACCCTGACCGGGTCCGGGGTACAATTCCCATCGCAACTACTGCCCGAATGTCGGCACAAGGCATCGCCTTTAACGAGGTAGGGCGCCAGGCTATCTTAAGTGATCCCAAGTGGCTGGATGGAAACTATCCAGATACCGACCCACCCGGTCAGGGGCTGGCACTGGCTCGTATGATCGGGCATATCACATATTTGTCCGAGAAATCGATGCAGTGGAAATTCGCCCGACGTTTCGCTAACGGTGACAAACGGTCTTTCAATTTCTCCGGGGACTTCCAGGTGGAAAGCTACCTTCACCACCAGGGAAACAAGTTCGTCAAGCGCTTTGATGCCAACACCTACCTTTATATATCCAAGGCCATGGACTATTTCGACCTCGTGGATGATCACGGATCCCTGGAAGAAGCACTTTCGGGCTGCCTGTCATCCTTCCTTGTGCTGTCTTTTACCAGTGACTGGCTGTTCCCGGCGGAACAGTCGCAGGAGATGGTGAGAGCGCTCAAGAGGCTGGGCAAGGATGTTTCCTACTGCAATATAGAATCGGATCAGGGCCACGATGCGTTTCTCCTGCCGGGCCACCGTATGGGAGACCTGATCACCGGCTATCTCGAACGCCTGGAAAGAGGAGTTGGAGCATGAGCCTTCCCGAAAATATGACACCCTCAGACACGCAGGATACGGGCCCACATCTGGCCAGGGTAGACTGGAGCCTGACCAGAACCCGGGATCGGGCTCTGGACGGTCCTATCGCTTCCTGCGTAAAAAACAGGGACAGGGTCCTCGACCTTGGCTGCGGACAGGGTGATCTCCTCCTTAAACTCCGGGAAGAAAAAGACGTCCTGGAGCAGGGTATCGAGATCGATGGCAGTGCTGTTACCGAAGCCATCTCAAGGGGGCTTTCGGTCATTCATGGCGACCTTGAAAAAGGCCTGACCGACCTGGGCGACCAGACTTTTGACATAGTTATTTTAAATCAGGTGATCACCATGATCCGGAATCCAGTGGAAATATTGAAGGAATCCCTGCGCGTGGGACACAAGGCTGCTGTTACCTTTCCTAATTTCGCATTTCACAGAACAAGGTTTCAGCTTGCCCTTACCGGCCGCCTGCCCGTGAACCCCTCACTGCCCTACCAGTGGCACGATACACCCAACATCAGATATGTGACTGTACAGGATTTCAGGGATCTGTGCCGCCGCCTGGGCTTCAAGGTTCACAAGGAGGTTTTCGTGTCTTTGGGCCGAAACAGGCCGGTACATCCTGTGAAAGTATGGCCGAACATGAGAGCCTCATCGGCACTGTTCCTGCTAAGTTCCTGATTTATCCAACTCAATAGTTGCTCAGCCAGCCCCTCTTGTGCAATCATATGAAGATCTCCATCTATTTTAACTTTTTCAGAGGACAGAGTTCTTGGGTGGATACACTAAAAAGGATCTGTTTCTTGCCGTTGACCAGGGTGGGCATGCCAGCCGCGCCTTTATCTATAATAGCGAGGGTAAACTTTTAGCTCAGGCAGAACACACTGTCGAGACCTTCCGTCCCAGAAACGGTTTCGTGGAGCACGACGCCCGTCAGCTTCTGGCATCCGTTAAGAACAGCATCAGCGACGCAATATCTCAGGTGGATAACCCCCAGGACCTGGTTTCGGCCGGCCTTGCGACCCAACGGGCCAATATAGTCTGCTGGGATAAACAGACCGGAGAAGCCCTTTCACCCGTGATCAGCTGGCAGGACACCCGCGGGCATGAACTGTTCGAGGATCTGAAGCCCAGTGCTGTGGAGATCCACATGAGAACCGGACTGTTTCTCTCAGCGCACTATGGCGCAACCAAATTGAGATGGTGCCTGGATAACCTTCAGGAGGTACAGTCATCACTTAAAAAGGATCAGTTGTGTCTGGGCCCCATGAGCAGTTTTCTGGTATGGCACCTGACACAGGAAAGACCTTTCGTCAGCGATCCGGTAAGTGCCTCCCGCACACAGTTGTGGAATATAAGCCAGAACAACTGGGACGATGAACTGCTGGATCTTTTCGGTGTGCCCCGATCACTCCTTCCGGATTGCGTTCCCAACCGCTACAAATTCGGCAGTATTGCTTTGAACGAGGGAAGTATACCGCTGGTTCTGGTAACGGGTGATCAGTCTGCCGCCATTTTTGCCCACGGGAAATTAGACCCTGAGACTGCCTATATAAATATTGGTACAGGAGCATTTCTATCCCGGCCTACGGGAAGCAGCTATGTTACGGGACGCAGGCTGCTGTCAAGCATTGTTTACCAGCAGGATGACGAACCTCAGTATGTTCTGGAAGGAACGGTAAACGGCGCCGGCAGCGCGGTCGAGTGGGCGGAAGAAGCCTTCGATATCAAGAAGCTCTGGGATAAGCTGCCAGGCTGGCTCAAAAAGGTAAAAAAACCTCCCCTGTTCATAAACGGCATATCCGGACTGGCGGCGCCGTACTGGATACCTGATTTTGAATCGGAGTTTATCAGTGAAGGAAATGTTAAAGAAAAGGTTGTCGCCGTAGTGGAAAGCATCGTATTCCTCATCAATTCAAATATTTCCGAAACCAGCAAGCATGTTCCCGCGCCCAAATTGATATTGGTCACCGGCGGCCTGTCCCGCCTGGATGGTCTGTGTGAGCGTCTGGCAGACCTGACCCAGCTCCAGGTCCACCGATCCTGCGAGACCGAAGCCACCGCAAAGGGAACAGGTTACCTGCTGGCTGAAACACCTGGATCCTGGCCAAAAAAGGAAAAGGGAAAGACTTTCGTACCCGCTACCAACCGTGGCATCGCCCTTCGCTTCAGAGCTTGGGAAGAGGTCATGCTGGAACGGATGCGGGATAAGTAACCAGTTTATAGTTGAAAGTTGAAAGTTTTACCAACTACTAACAACTATCGATTCCAATCTCCAATGCTCTAAACTCAATCTCTATTTTTGGTCAATAACAGCATAGTAGATTCCTTCAACTACTATTGCCATTCGCTCGTAATCGAGGGTACCGGGAGTATCTTTGGACGTATGATAGTTTTCATTCCTGTAAAAAGCCGTGTCTGTGACCATTACCGCGCTGTATCCCGCCCTCCAGTAACTCCTGTGATCTGAAAGATCAACTCCCGGGATGATGGACCACCCGTTAAAGGAGTAGGCAGGCAGGCTGCCCACCGCCCGAAGCGCCTTTTTTATCTTTCTAACAGGGAAAGTATCTCGAAAACGCCCGATCACAGCAATAAAATCCCCCTTTGAGGGATAAAAAAGCCTCAGGATCGATGTGGGAAAAGACTGCGTGTACGGATCGTCGGTGAAGTACCCGATGGACTCTAAAGAGATCATAAACCTCACCCTTGCCTTTTGTTCCCTC
>QIFJ01000291.1 GCA_003229755.1 Pseudomonadota bacterium | reverse complement strand
CCGCGTAGTCCGTCTTGTGCCAACCGGTGCCCTTGAGAATGAAGTTCGTGGCAGCGATAAGACGCTTCACGTGACCTCCGCACTCCGAACAAACCTCAACAGGATCATCGGTGATCCTCTGAAAGACCTCAAACTGGTGGCTGCATTTATCGCACTGGTATTCGTATGTAGGCATGCTGATGTGACTCCTTAAGATTTTACGGATCATCTCCAAATTAGTTGGTGATATTTCCGGATTATGTACTCATGAGGCCGGGTTTTTGGGTGTAACCACTCGCCTTCGCAACTCCCTTGAGCTTCGCTTCGTGATTCACCAAAACCCCGGCTGATATATATTTGCCCATCGACGGGTTTTTACTCAACAGAAAGCGAAAAATGTCATTTTCACTTTCCTCACAAGTCATTGTTATTGTCGCAAAAAGTCCGTGAGCGGCTTTTTGCTCCCCGGGAAGCGAAAAACGTCGTTTCCGCTTCCCTCACGAATCAATGACTCAATGTTTATGTCATTGATCCGGGCGCCCCTCAATGGGCGCGTTGATGACTTTTGCAAAGTCATTAACCTTATATATCTATTCACTATTTCAGTAAATGTCAACTTCAGCTTCTTGCCCTGTATTCTCCTTCGAGGCGATCCACAACCTCATCGGGGACCATCATACCGCCAAGCCCCCTGCCCAGCTTTATGCCCTTGAATCCCGGCCCATGGTAGTCCGTTCCGCCAGTGACGATCAGGTTCAGCTCATCGGCGAGATGCTTGTACAGAAACATCTCCTCTTTAGAGTGGCTGTAGTAGTACGTCTCCACCCCTGCAAGCCCTGCCTCCTTGAGCTCAGCCAGAAGGTCAGCCAGTTCCCTGCTGTTAAGATCCAGAGTCTGGGGATGGGCAAGGACGGGAAGGCCGCCTGCGCCGATCACCAGTTCCATGGCTCTTGCCGGGTTCATACGCTCTTTGTTGGCGTAAGCGGGACCACCCTTGGCCAGAAACCGGTTGAACGCCTCTTCCTCGCTGCCGACATAACCCCTTGCAAGCATGGCACGGGCTATGTGGGGCCGTCCAACGCTCTCGCCCTTTGCGTACTCTTTCAGTTCCCTCATCTCCAGCGGACAGCCCAGTTTTTCCAGCATCTGGAGAATGTTGATGTTTCTCCTGTCCCGGCCCTCCCTGAGCCACGACAGTTTCTGCTTCAGGACAGAATCATCGGGATCGACATAGTAACCCAGCATATGCATTGTCCCTGGAGTGAAATCAGCGCTGATCTCTATGCCCGGGATGAATTTCAGGCCCAGCTCTGAGGCTTGTGCCGCAGCCCCTTTGAGGCCCGACAGGGTATCGTGATCCGTCAGGGCAAGGACCTTTACTCCACAGTTCACGGCTTCTCTGACCAGCTCTGCCGGCTCTAAAGTTCCGTCTGACGCGGTACTATGTGTATGAAGATCGACCATTCATTTGACCTGCACTTTCTGTAAGCAAGGGTGTAAACCTACATATCTGGGTAGTAAAAGTCAATAATTGCGATCTTCACTGAGGTGAAGGAAGAGGGAGGAGGGAGCAGGAAAGAGGAAAAAGGAAAGAGTAAGTTCAACGTTCAATTGCACGACACCCCCACCACCGAAAAAAACGAAGTAAAACCCTCGATAGTCGTACATACAGCAACCATTATTTACATAAGACCCGAAATCGTGGGAAAAAAGCCACGCCTAAGCGTGGCCACCACCCCTCTTTCCTTTTTCCTCTTTCCTTCTTCCTGCCCCAACCTCTCCTCGCACCAAACTTGCATAGAACCATAAACCTAAATCCAGTCTAACGAATATGCTATTGTAAGCATCAGCAGAACCCAAGCGAGGAGAGGCTAGTGCACCAAACACTTCCAAGAGAATTCGGACGTTTCAAGCTTATCGACAAACTTGGTATGGGGGGAATGGGAGAAGTTTACCTGGCCAAGATCATCGGTCCCGACAGGTTTGAAAGAGAGGTGGCAGTCAAGCTGATCCTATCCCATCTTTCCCGGGACGGATCCTTCCGGGAACTGTTTTCGCAGGAAGCACGCCTGGCCGCGACACTTCATCATCCAAATATCGTATCTGTATATGAGTACGGGCGCATAGACGATACCGACTTTCTCCTCATGGAATATGTGAATGGTACAGACCTGAGAACCATTATCAAGAGGATCGAAGGCGGTGATCAGATGCCGGAAGAGGTTGCGCTTATGATACTTCACCGGATAGCACGGGCACACTCCAGAAAGACCGCCTCAGGGAATTATTCCGGCATTATCCATCAGGACCTGAGCCCTCATAATATACTTATTTCCACTGCCGGAGAAGTAAAGATAGCCGACTTCGGTATCGCAAGAGCACTGACGGATGAAGCCACCGGAGGCACCACCTTTCGTGGAAAAGCCTCCTATATGTCTCCTGAACAGGTGGATGGTCGGGAGATCGACCACCGCACCGATCTCTTTTCCCTTGGCACACTTGCATACCAGCTTCTCGCAGGAAAACATCCATTCCCGGGATCAACAAGAGAAGATACCATAAGGGCCGTAAGTAAAGCGGAACATATACCCCTTCATGAGGCCAGACCTCATATTCAACAGGCGGTGTCTGATGCTGTGGAGGATCTCCTCGCAGTGCTTCCGGATGACAGACCGGAAAACGCAGCGGCAATGGCTGAGGCGCTTGAACCGCACCTTGATGCTACAGCGGAGCGGCGGCTGGGTGAATTCGCGTCAGAAGAAAGGAAACCTTCCCGCAGAGAACTCACCTCTCTCACTGCCCCGACCCTCGCAAGGCCCGCAAGGACCAAGTTCCCTTTAGCGGCCTCAGGTTTGATACTGCTTATTGTATTTACCCTGTTCATGCTCTTGCCCGACAGGACACCTGAAAAACCCGACCCTGCGGATTCGAAAATGGTCGCATCGGCGTCAGATCACAGTACCAGCCGGGCCCCCAACCTGTCCAACATGAGAATTATTACAGAACCTCCAGGCGCTAATTTAATGCTTAACGGCAAACCCGCGGGAAAATCCCCAGCGGAGCTTACGCTGGACCCTGCAGAAGAACCTTTTGATGTCAGAGCTCAACTTTATGGATACAAGCCGGCAGTCAACAGGCTGAAGCCGGGATCGGGGGAATCCGAACATATCATCCAGATGATCCCCCTTCCGGTTGGTTCAGTCCCTGTCAACGCCGTACCATGGGCCAGGGTTTACCATAATGGGAAGCTGATCGACACCACACCGGTAGTCTTGGAAAACCTTCCGGTGGGTGAGAGAGAAATAACCCTGAGGAACGAGATATTGGGCATCGACAAGACATTAAAGATAACTGTATTGGAGGGGAAAAACGAACCGGTGCTTGTGAGGATGGGAGACTGATGATTGACCGCGTCCCACGACCAATGGCCAACGACCAACGTGTTTTGTGTAAAGCGATATGCGTGACGCGTGATGAGTGATTATTAAAATCAGGCTTTGGGCGCTGGGCTTTGGGCTTGGGTTTGGAGTTTTCTAGAAACCAGAAACTATTATTACCAATGGACCACTTCTCACCTTCATATTTTGCTCTATTAGAACCCCTTGACTGGGAAAAGTATCTAAAACATACTAACAGTATGGATTTTGGGAGGGCTTTTTCCGCTCTGAAAGAATATGAAGTGCAGTACCTCCTCATTGGGGGGCTGGCAATGAACCTCCACGGTGTTCCCAGGATAACGGGCCACCTGGATCTTTTTGTTGACCTTGAATCTGAAAACATGAAGAAGTTCCTTAACGCTGTCACATCCCTGGATTGCGGGCCTAAACCCCCGGTGGATCAGGATATGCTGTTATGCTACGATAAAAGGTCGGCCCTGGTTGAGGAGAAAAACATGAAGGTGTGCACTTTTGTGTCCTTGTCCGCCCCTTCCATGGAAATCGACATACAGCTCGATCCTCCCACCGATTTTATGGAAATGCATAAGAGGAAAAAAGTGGTTTCCTTCGGTGACGAGAAAATTCCTGTCCTGTCCCTGGATGATATGATCCATTGGAAATCAGGTTCCAAACGCAGGCAGGATATTTACGATGTTGAAGCGTTAAAGGCTGTAAGCAAGCTTCGAAGATCAGGTAGTTGATTTCGAAGCTGGAAATTGGAAAATAAGTTATAGGCGCTGGGCGTTAGGCTCTGGGCGCTGGGGTGAAAATGACAGGATAGTGTGACAAGCTCTATGAATTTACCTGGGACATGGGTCCTGGGTCTTGGGACCCCACGCATAGGCGTGGCCGACCTTGAAACCTGGAACTCAGTTTTACGTTAGTCCATACTTCTTCAACCTGTCGAAAAAAGTGGACTTGGGAATGCCCAGCGATTTTGCCGCCGCGCGGATGCTCCCGTTGCTTTTTTCCAGTGCCCTCGAGTAGTACATTTTCTCAAGATCCTCCAGTGAGTGATCATCGGAAAATTCACGTTCTTTACCCTCCTCTTTCAGAAAGATGAGATCTTCGGGCTCAATGAGGCCGTCTTCCTTCATTATGCAGGCCCGTTCCAGTACGTTTTTCAGTTCCCGAACATTACCCGGCCAGGGGTGATCCACGAGGTGCTGCTGCGCTTCCGGCGCAAGCTCCCCTCTGCTGCTCAGAAAATAACTGGTCAGAAGTCCTATGTCTTCCTTGCGTTCACGGAGGGGCGGCACAAAAAGAGGCAGAACAAAGAGCCTGTAGAGGAGATCCGCCCTGAAATTACCGTTATCAACCTCCTCTTTAAGATCACGGTGAGTTGCGGCTACCACCCTCACATCTACCTCGTTTTCGATCTGAGACCCGACTCTCCGGATAACACCTTCTTCGAGTACTCGCAGGAGCTTGGGCTGCAGAGCCAGGGAAAGCTCTCCGACCTCGTCCAGCAACAGCGTGCCGCCGCTAGCCTGTTCAAAGGCCCCCTTCCTGCTTTTTACCGCACCTGTGAACGAACCCTTCTCGTGTCCGAAAAGCTCGCTTTCCACAAGATCAGGGGAAATGGCACTGCAATTGATCGCGACAAAAGGTCCCTTTGCGCGGACGCTGAGTGTATGAACGGCCCTTGCCACCAGTTCCTTGCCGGTCCCGGTTTCACCGTTGACAAGAACGGTGCCGTCAGAGGCCGATACCCTTTTTATAAACTCAAACAGGTTCCTGATAGTCGGTGATGTCCCCACGATACCCTGGAACGATTCTTTCTCCAGGACCCTATTCTCTTCCGTTTCCCGATCCCAGTCATACACATCCTCGTCGAACTGGATCCTGAAAGGTCCTATCTCGAATTCAGCTCCGCTTTCCAACCGGACGTTGCTAACTTTTTTGCCCTTCATCAGGGTCCCGTTCCTGCTCTCGTCAATCAACATAAAGCCCGAACCGTGCCTCACGAGCCTTGCGTGCTTTCGACTTACAATAGAATCCGGGAGGATAATCTGATTCTTTTTTCCCCGGCCTATCCTGATTTCGGAGGTGGTACCAATGTTGTACCCGCCCAGGTATTGTCTGTCCCTGAAGACATCAAGCCGCATATTACCAGTCCCCGTGCTCTTCCTTTGCCAGAAGCTCCTCTACGGAAATCCCGAGAGAGAATTATATCGCACGACCACTCCACGGCGTGGGAGATCTGCAACCCTTCCTCCAGATTGCCACCTGCCGCGAAAGCGCCGTGGCCCTTAACTATGACTATGGGGAAATCCTTGAGCAGTTCCGGGAGCTCCTTTTCAAGCTCCTTTGACCCGATTGCCTGCGCAACTTCCAGTACCGGTACGCGTTTGAAATAGTAGCGGCCCTCAACATCGACCGGGACAATATCTTTACCCTCCAGTGAAAGGGCGATCGCTGATCGGGGGTGAGTATGCACTATGGCAAGGGCCGAAGTAGATACGTATATGCTCCTGTGCACATCAACCTCTGTTGATGCCAGAGCGATCCCGCTGTCATCGTGCTCCAGGCCCACTGCGATGAGATCCTGAGAGGTGATCTCGCCAAGCATGGC
>QIFJ01000281.1 GCA_003229755.1 Pseudomonadota bacterium | reverse complement strand
GCCAGCAGAAATGGGGGTAGTCCAATAACCAGTGCCTGTAGAACCTGTTGATTTAACATTGTTTTTAGTATCCTTTGTACGTTTTTAGCCGATTCCAAGTTTCACGTTTCAAGTATACTCAAATTAAATAAATAACCTGAAACCTGAAACTTGAGACATGAAACCAGGTCACTTCGTACCATGCAGCCAGACAACGTGTCAATCAGCCAGACCCGGCAGCGAGTCGGAACGCTCCGACACGCTGCTATTCGATGGGAAAATGTTTTTTTACCCAGTGTTTTTCCTCGGCAAGAGTCTTAACTTCTCCATCGAAGCGCGCGTTCTTAACCGATTCCATTATTTTTCTGAACAGCGGGCCAGTCTTGTAGCCCATTTCCTTGAGGACCTGTCCGTTTATCTCGCTTTCAATAAACCTCAGCCTCGAAAGGTACAGGGAAATGGCCTTTGCGGTCTCCTCCCTCTTGGTCAGAGACATGATGATGAGGAGATCTTCAATACTGAGACCATCCAGTATTTGAGCTGTATTACTCAACTTTGCCGACCTGTTCCGGGTCAATGCTCTCATGGCCTCAGAGATGTTTTTGAAACGTTTATACAGCTTCTGTTCCAGGTGGTCCGTGAGATGGAAGGCATGAAATATCTCCTCTCTTTCCTTTGGCTTCCTTACGAGCATCATAGTATTGAGATAGATATCGGCTACATCAGGTTCCTCATCAAGAAACAGGTACTGGAACCAGGAGTGTGTCTTCTCTACCTGGCGGAAGGCTTCCTGAAATTTCCTGTCGAAGACCAACGATGGATGTATAGCCTTGAGTATCCCTAGCTCATCCATTCTCGCAAAAGATCTTTCCGGGTGATCGTCCCTCAGGATCGCCCTGATCTCTCCATGCACCCTCTGGCCCTGAGTCCTTGTGAGATATCCTTTGGCTACCGCTCCCTTTAGGAGATATTCGGTGTGTTTACCGATCGTGAAGCCGAATCTCTGTTCGAAGCGCACTGCCCGGATCATCCTTGTGGGATCATCCACAAAGCTCAGATTATGAAGGATCCGGATCGTCCTGTCCTTTATATCCCTGAGCCCGCCGAAGTAATCCACAACCTGACCGAAAGAATCGTCGTTAAGGTTAATCGCCAGCGCGTTTATGGAAAAATCGCGCCTGTAAAGGTCCAGCTTGATGGAGCCTCTCTCAACCATGGGATGAGCACCCGGAGCTTCATAGTACTCGGTTCTTGCCGATGCGACATCAAGCTTCAGCCCGTCAGGAAGGACAATAACGGCTGTCTTGAACTTCCTGTGGGGCCTTATCCGCGCTTTTAGTTTTTTTGCCAGCTTTCTGCCGAATTCAATGCCATCTCCCTCTACGACAAGGTCAATATCCAGGTTTTTGTTTTTCAGGATAATATCCCTTGCAAGACCCCCTACAAGGTAAACCCTCAAACCCATGGAGTTGGCAATCTTCCCGGCTGCGCGGAGGATCTGAAGCGTAACCTGTTCAAGGGCTTCACCCATGAGTTCTGCCAGGTTTCTCCTCCTTGCCTGTCTGTCATCATCGGTCCTGGGGCCCTCTGCGTGAGGCCTTGCGTTCATCAGATCCTCATGCATGACCTCCAGCAGATCTGTTCGCGTTATTACACCGATGATCTTTCTGCCATCCATCACGGGCAGCATGCGCTGCCTCTTCTCTATAATGTGTTCCCTGACAAGATCCATGGAGGAATCACTCACTACAGTCTGGTATTCGGTCAGCATGTACTCACTCAGGGGAGTATCTGAAAGGCCGTAAAGTATAGCCCTTTCCACAACGCCACGGGTGATTATGCCCTTAAGCTTCCCCACCTTTTCTACTACTGGCAGTGAATTGATATTATATCTCGACATAATCTCGGCAGCCGTGGAGATGGATTCATTGGTGCCTATCTCTATAGCAGGAGATGACATTATCGACATGGCGTTTTTCCTGTATCCCACCATCTCATCCAGTATTATAAGGAGCTTTTCCCTGACCTGAACCAGGGTAAGCTCCCTGATAGAGGCGGATGCGGCTGACGGATGTCCCCCACCCCCGAATTCCTCGCAGATCTTGGCAACATTCACTTCGGGTAGACGGCTTCTTGCCACCAGGATCACCCGGTCTTCCATACGAACGAGAGTGATCAGAACCTCGAGGTTTTCCATATCCACCATTTTGTGGACCAGGACCGCCAGATCCCCGATATATTCATCAGTGGAGGATGCAGCCAGGGCAATGGGCAAACCGTGTATGTCCTGGATCTCAATGGACTGCAGCAGATCGTTCAGAAGGCTGATCTGCTCTGCGTCAAGGTCGCGCCCAATGAACGCCGGGATAATTTCCAGATGGGCACCCTTTTCCTTCAGGAAAGCGACTGCCCTCAGATCTCTCGGTGTTGTTGAAGCAAAGGTTAAAGACCCCGTATCCTCATAGATTCCCAGGGCAAAAACAGTAGCCTCTTCCGGAGAGATCTTATACCTTCTTCTGCGCAGGATCTCAACCAGGATGGTGGTTGTTGCTCCAACATCCTCGACCACCTCCAGATCACCACTGTAATCCTGATCTGTTCTTGGATGATGATCGTATATGTGCAGCTCAACACCCCTTTTCGCGGCGATCTTATCGAAGGTCCCGATCCGTCCTCTCATCTTGATGTCAACGAGTATCAGGCGCGTAACGGTATCCATCTCGATATCCCTCACTCTTGCGAAGGGGAAGGAAACGAGAGTTGATTTGATAAAGAATTCCCTCAGGTTCTTTTCCTGCGACCCGGGGAAGACCATCAGGGCTTCCGGGTAAAGCTTCTTTGCGGCGACCATGGAAGCGAGTGCGTCGAAGTCAGCGTTCAGATGTGTCGTAATAACATCCATTTCAGCCCCTGGGGTGGAAACGCCTGTGGACTTCCTTGATGTACTCCCGTGACACATGCGTATAGATCTGAGTTGTGGTAATGCTCGCGTGCCCGAGGAGGATCTGAACGCTTCTCAGATCCGCTCCGCCTTCCAGCATATGGGTAGCGAAACTGTGCCGGAACGTATGTGGTGTGATTTTTACGTTGAGTCCCGCTGCCAACGCATATTTCTTTATTTTCTGCCAGAACGCCTGACGGGTCATGGCGTTTTTGCCGCCGCGCCCGGGAAAGAGGTATGGCGACAGATGATTCCTGAGCAAGCCGGGCCTCACTTCTTTTCTGTATCTTTCGAGCCATGCAAGAGCCTCAAAACCCAGCGGAGCAAGCCTGTCTTTGGAACCTTTACCGGATACCTGGCAGAAACCCGCTTCAAAGTTTATATCTCCGTCCCTTAGACCCAGCAGCTCTGAGACCCTGAGACCAGAAGCGTACATCACCTCCATCATTGTCCTGTCCCTGACTCCAAAGGGATCAGATATATCAGGTTGATCAAGGAGGGCCTCTATCTCCTTTTTGTTCATTACATCCGGGAGGGTTTTAGGTACCTG
>QIFJ01000050.1 GCA_003229755.1 Pseudomonadota bacterium | reverse complement strand
TGGTGCCGGAGGAGAGACTCGAACTCTCATGGGGCGAACCCCGGGGGATTTTGAGTCCCCTGCGTCTACCACTTCCGCCACTCCGGCACGGAGGCTATTATATCGCCGGCATGATCACTTTCAACCTAATTTTTCTCTTGGAGTTACTTGGGGTCGGACCTCAATCCCCAATCCCCTCGCTTCAGGGCCTTTTGCCGGAACCCTGTACAGGTAAATTTATGTAAGGCCGGGGTTTTGGTGAATCACGAAGCGAAGCTAAAAGGGGGTTGCGAAGGCGAGTGATTACACCCAAAAACCCGGCATGATGAAAACACTTTACCGAAATCCCATCTGCTAATTTGTGTACGATAAATTTTTACTTAAGTGGAATCTCTATCCCAAATATCTGATTTCTGCTAAATTATTCTGGATGAACAAGATACTTCTTGGCTTCATAGTTGTTATTGTCGGCTGGATACTTATCATGCTGTCTTTAAGGGGCCTTGCCTGGATGTGGAAGCGAGGGGCTCGAACGGCTGCGGATAAGGCACTTGCAGGCGAAAAAATCTTGCGAATTACATCCGATGCCAGCTTCCTGGGCGCCGATTTTCCGGGACCTAACCTGCCGCCCCGCACCAGTGGCGTCTTTGCCGTGACGGACAAACGGATCTACTTTATGCCGTGGCTCCCCAGAAAATCCCTCTCTCTTCCCTACGACTGGATCAAGGAAGTTCAGCTCAAGGCCTCTTACGGAAACTTTTCCAGATCGGTTCCATGCATGGTTTTCACGGGAGGGTACCCGAAAGATCCAAACGGAACAATCGCCTGGATGGTACACGATCCGAGAAAGTGGATTGAGATGATCAATGATGCAATAAGACAAGCTGAGTGATCGTTGATCGCTAAACGAGTTCCAGGTTCCAGGCTCCATGAAGTCTAAAATCATTACTTTACCTGGAACCGGAATTGGGAACTTGAAACTACTAATCAGCAGATCAGCGCGGTCGCGGTTTCTTTGCGGAAATAGCGTAGTGGCCGAAGAAAAGGAAGTGCTTCTTGGGCCTTAGGAAACCTGCAAATTCAAGGTCCTGGTATACCTGCTCCAGGGAAACCCGTTCATTAAGGGGTGGACCGATGTCGGTGTCCTCTTCAGGATCCCAGTCGATAAGAAGTATTGTCCCCCCGGGCTTGAGTATCCTGTAGACTTCCATGAGGTAGTTCAGCCTTCCCTTGAGCTTGTGATAAATATTACCCATGTTGGCGAGGTCGATGGAGGCGTCTTCGATAGGAATGCGGTCGCTGACGCTCTGACGGATAACAATATTTTCAAGCTCCTGGGCGAAAATACGCTTATCCAGCTCTTCGAGCATGGGTGTGCTGCGATCCACGGCGAAAACGGTTCTGGACTTGCTCCACTCCACAGCAAGGGGAAGTGTGTAGTAACCGATACCGCATCCCAGATCGACGCAGATCTTCCATCGAAAGGTTCGGGCCAGATCCAGGAAGCGGTTTATATCCTGGAGGGCTTTTCTTTCAGGGGATTCGAGCTTGTGAAGATCACGGGCGCTGATTGCCAAACTACTACCTCGTTACAATTGATGAGTAAAATTATAGTGCCACCAGTTCCATAGTTGCAACCTTTTTTATCCCTGTGTAGTCTTGTTTTTTCGGATCCACTTCAAATTAGTTGGTGGTTAATACGGAAAACGGGGTTCCTGTAAAAGCCCCTTCGCCTTCGCAACCCCCTTTGAGCTTCGCTTCAGGGCCTTTTACAGGAACCCTGGATGAATAAATATATATCAGGCCGGGGTTTTGGTGGATCACGAAGCGAAGCTAGCCCCACGCGCAGCCGAGTGATCGCACCCAAAAACCCGGCCTGATGAAAACACTATGCCGAAATCCTATCAACTAATCGGGAGATGAACCAATTTTGGCAACTAACTGGAAATTTATTATAGATGAAAGCGTTACAGATCCGGACGACATTGCCCGCGCTTTCGGACTGGATCTGGAAAGTACAAGACGCGTGAGCAAAACCTACCCTGTGAAGATAAACCCATATTTCCTGAAGCTTGCAAAAGATAACGGTGAGGCGCTTTCCCGCCAGGTTGTACCTGATATCGAAGAACTTTCACCCCGGAACACTGCATGCCCGAAAGACCCCATAATGGAAGAAGCGTACAGCCCGGTGACGAACCTGACACACAGGTACCACGACAGAGTCCTGTTTCTGGTATCAGATACTTGCCCTGTCCACTGCCGGTTCTGTACCCGCAAGAGAAAAGTGGGCAAGGGCCTTACAGTCACTGATGAGACCATCGATGAAGGCATTGAATATATACGCGGCAAGCCGGAGATAAGAGATGTTCTTCTCTCAGGAGGTGATCCGCTGCTTTTAGAAGACGACAAATTGACGGATATTCTGGACAGGATACGCGGGATCTCTCATGTGGAGGTTATCCGCATCGGGACCAGGGTTCCGGGCACACTCCCCCAGAGAGTTAATGAGGAACTTGCGAGATTGCTGTCCCGGTTCCACCCGCTCTATATTCATACACATTTCAACCATCCTGCCGAGATAACAGCCGAAAGTTCCATAGCCTGCCGGATACTGGCAGATAGCGGGATACCTCTTAGCAGCCAGACGGTTCTGCTTTCGGGTATCAATGACGACGCCAGCACACTCGAAACCCTTTTCAGATCACTCCTGTCGTTGAGAGTCCGGCCCTATTACCTTTTCCAGTCGGACATGGTACGGGGGTCAGAGCACTTCAGGACACCGTTGGAGAGTGGAATCAAAATAATGGAAACAGTTCGCGGCAGGACTTCAGAAATGGCTCTCCCCAGATTCGCAGTTGATCTGCCAGAGGGGAAGGGCAAGGTCGTGCTTGATTCGGGCCACATCGAGGATGACGGAAGAGGTAAAGTAATAGTCACCACTTTGGAGGGAGAAAAAGTGAAATATCCGGACCCTGCACCCTCCGGGTGAGTGCTATGTCGAAGTGCGAAGCCGAAGGGGCTTTTGCCGGAACTCTGCATAGATAAATCTATGTAAGGCCGGGGTTTTGGTGAATCACGAAGCGAAGCTAAAAGGGGGTTGCGCAGCCGAGTGATTACACCAAAACCCGGCCTCTTATGAATACTATATACCAAAATCCTATCAACTAATTGGAAGATGAACCCTAATTTCTAATGTCTAATTTCCATTTTCCAATATCTAATGCTCTAATGTTCTACACCGACACCCAGTTACCCCGATACTCCGTTACACATCATACCCTTTCATGCCTCCGAAGATCGCAAACACACCATATTTGTAGTAACAGTCCACCTGGCAGAATCCCGCTTTTCTGAGGCTCTCCAACTGAAACTCCAGCGTATCGGGCCTGTTGTCCTCGTTCTCCTGGTATCGCCGGATGATGTCCGAAAAATCCTGATCGGTCTTGCCCGCCCTTTTCCTTTCCTCAGTCCACTCCTTCCAGACTTCCATGT
>QIFJ01000217.1 GCA_003229755.1 Pseudomonadota bacterium | reverse complement strand
AGCATCCCGTATGGGGATCTATGATCATGGGTCACATCCAGCAGCTCAAGGAGGTCATTCCTGGAATAGAATCTCATCATGAACGCCTCGATGGCACGGGGTATCCGAAGGGACTCAAGGGCGCGCAGATCCCCCTCCTTGGACGTATTATCGCAGTTGCCGATACATTCGATGCTATGACAAGTGACAGGCTCTACCAGAAGGCCATGGAACCTAAATTTGTCGTTGCCAAACTGGTGGAGTGGAAGGGATCGAGATACGACCCGGAAATAGTCGATGCCATGATCAAAATTCTCCCGAGGATATCCGATGGTTGAACAAGGAGGTTCAGGACAGGGGTCGCCCTGGAAGAAAAAGAAAAGGGGACTCTTTTTCTGGCGGACAATAATTATCCCCTTTTCCACCCTCCAATTCTGGCTAAGCTTTCTTCTTGTCCTTCTGGTACTTTCAGGCGCATTTACCATCTTCTATTTCCAGTTCCTCAGTCCCAAAGCCCAGGCCGATCGGATGATAAACAAGGCCGAAGACCAGTTTGGTCAAGCGATCGTCATGGGAATAAAGGAACTGGCATTTCAGGAATTCAGGTCGGTCCAGGACTCACTTTTCAAGGCCCGCAAAGCTTTTGACTCGCGTAAATACGATGAATCGGTTGTATTTGCTGAAGAGACCCTGAACACGCTTGAGGGCGCCATGGACCGCCTCCGCTCCGACGAATACTTCAGAAAAGAGAGGGCTGCATCGATAAGTTTTCTAAAGGGTGCCGTTGAGGTCAAGAAGGCCGGCTCCATGGATTGGGAACCGGCCAAGAAATCCATGAAGCTGAATAAGGGCGACAGGATCCGTACGCGGTCAGGGGCCAGAAGTATCGTTCAGTTTGATGATGGGAGTCAACTCACTATTAAATCCAACTCTCTCGTATATATAGATGATCTGAGTGAGGACATAAGGACCAGGATAAAAAATTCTGCTATCAAACTCCTGGAAAGCGATGTTGAGGCCAGCATCCTCAGACCGACCGCAAGGGGGTCGCGCTTTATGATCGAAACACCCGGGTCTGTTGCCCAGATCAGGAAGGCGAGGCTCAATATAAAAGTCAGCAAAAAGAACGAGACTGAATACAGGCTCATGTCCGGTGATGTGGTGGTCAAGGCTGGCGGAAAGAATATAAGAATTCAGGAAAGCGATATTGTCCGCCTGGGAAAGGATGGCGGAGTGCTGTCCAGGGGTAAGCTCCTCGCCGTTCCCGTAATAAGGACTCCAAAAAATCTTGAATGGATAGTCTCCGGGAAAAGAGGGGTGCCGGTATCGTTTACCTGGAAGAAAGTCAACAAGGCATCCGGCTACCATCTGGTTTTAGGAATGGACAGGTACTTCACAAATACGGTTTATGACAACCGGAAGATAAAAAACAACTCAGTAAGGGTCACCGACCTTAAACCGGGCCTTTATTACTGGAAGGTGAGCAGTCTGGACAGGCGGAGCAAGGAAAGCGTCTTTTCCCCATTTAATGTGTTCAGGATCCTGCACGATCAAAGACCGCCTCTCTTTGAGATGGAAGACCCTATTGTGCTGGCGGGCTCGTCCGGCTCAAGGGTTTACATCTCGGGTGCGGCGGAGCCGGGAACTACACTATTGTTGAACGGCAGGAGGATCGCCCTTAGCTCTGACGGCGCTTTCAGGACTTTTCTGAACGTCAGATCAGGGGAGGAGAAGATCAGGATCAGGGCCTCGGATTCCGCGGGTAATGTCCTGGTCCGGTCGAAGGAGCTTCAGTGAACAGGTTTATGGTTTTCGCGCTGACCGCGATCCTGATCCTGCCTTTAGCGGCGTGCAGGGACAAGGGAAGAAAGTTTTCAATGGCCCACAGGCTCAACGGGATCGGCATTGCCCTCTACTCAAGAGGGAATATCCCGGAGGCGCTTGAACGTTTTCAGCAGGCGCTGGAATATACTCCTGACTTTGCTTTCGGAAGAAATAATGTTGCGGTTTCATATTACCACCGGGGACAGCTGGACCTTGCCATTGCTGAGTTCCGGCGTGCTGTTGAACTGGAGCCGGATATACCTGAGATCCACGGCAATCTCGGGGTGGCCTTCATGCTCCAGGAGCGATACATCGAGGCGGAAAGGGAACTTAACAAAGCTATCTCCCTGGACAAGGAGTACGTACTGGCCTACAGTAATCTCGGCGTCTTGCTCTACAGAACGGGACGGATAAATGAAGCCATAAAGATCTACAGGAAAGGAATAAAGCTCGACCCTACTCTGGACAGGCTCCACCACAACCTGGGGGAGGCCCTTCATTCACAGGGCGATTACAGGGGGGCCATCAGGCACTACAACATGGCTCTGAAGGTG
The DNA here is from genome assembly GCA_003229755.1 of Pseudomonadota bacterium. Taxonomy (GTDB): domain Bacteria; phylum BMS3Abin14; class BMS3Abin14; order BMS3Abin14; family BMS3Abin14; genus SZUA-178. The sequence goes on along the minus strand of QIFJ01000217.1, from coordinate 1,125 downwards.
AACGCCGGCAGCGCCAAGACCTTCAATAACCTGGCCTGGGCATACGCTCAAAAAGGGGAGAATATAGAGGATGCTCTGGCCCTGGCAACTGCCGCCGTGGAGGCTGACCAGAAAAACGGGTTCTTTTACGACACTCTCGCATGGGTATATTTCAAGCAGGGTCTCTTCGAAGAAGCCCGTCAGGCTGTAATGAAAGCCATCGAATTCAATCCCGGCATACCCGACTTTCACTATCATCTTGGTGAGATCCTGCGCTGGCAGGGCCGTTACCAGGAGGCTGTTGAGGAGTATGGAAGGGTTTTAGGTATTGAGCCGTATGGGGGGTGGGCGGATAAGGCTCAGGCGGCTATCTGGGCCATCAAGGGCCTGTGATCTCATCACAGGCCCAGTTCCAAGTTCCAACTTCCAGGTTCCAGGTAAGCTAATAAAATAGTTATTTATTGGAACCTGGAACTTGGAACCTGGAACTGCAACCATCAGGTTACCGCCCATTCTCCCTCGCCCGTGTACCCCTGGTACTAATCTTCGAAGCAGTACAGCTTTAAAGAGGATGTGCAATTTAGTTGCGAACTTTCAGTCCATTCGGAATCAGCGGAGATATTGATTCCAAATATACCGTTTGCTGATGAGTTCAACCAGTTGCCGCATGTATCTGGTGCTTTCAGACCCGCCGGACTGGTACCTGTCCAAACAACCCTGTTCGTGTAATTGCCGTTCTCGTCAACGTTAATTGAGCTGAACAGGTTGCCATCGATAAGGTCTGCCAGATCATCGGCCACGCGAACGCCATCTATTCTCACCCACGGACCGTTACTGTTCAGCCTGGCTGCAGCGTTGGTCACGGTGTCAGAAAGCCATGCCTTGTAGTTTGCCGCCATGGGCAGGCCGGCTGTAGTTGCCAGGCTCTGGCAGATGGCGTCTCCGGCGGCGATCCCGGTGCTGCCGCCGGCTTCAACCCAGGTACCCAGGTCTCCAAAACCCTTGGAGGACGTGACGAATACCTTTTTTCCGCTGGATGCATAGGATGGAAGAGGTCCTCCGCTGCCGACTTCCATGCACAGCAGCGACTGGTCAACTTGACACTGACCGGCTCCGAAACGTGTCCAGTTATATGTTGTCTGCTCA